>JBIPLS010000251.1:0-2936 GCA_044368305.1 Pirellulales bacterium | reverse complement strand
CGCATCGTCGTCGCGGCCGACAATCGTCGGCTCCAGGCCTGCTGGAACGTGCTCCGCGACCAGGTGGCGCTGTGGCTCGCCCAGATGCAGCTGCGGCACCAGCCCGTGGTCCGGCTGGCGAAGAAGCTGACGGTCGAGTCGCACCAACGGCTGCTCGACGCGATCCGCTCCGGCGATGCCCGCCGGGCGGCCGAGGAGGCCCGGACACACGTGACCGCGTGGATTCGGATGATGCCGGAGCTGCCCGCCTCCGAGCCGGCGAAATCCTGAGCCTCCGGGTGGTGCCGCGGACGGCCGGTCAGGAGGCCGCGGCCGGATCGAACGCCGCGATCCGCCCGGCGAGGTCGCCGAGGAACCGGGCCGCCGGCCCGCCGTCGACGATCCGATGGTCGAAGGTCAGCGACAGCGACAGCTGCGGCTGGAACGCGAAGCCCGCCTGCCCGGCGGCGGGCGGCACCGGCTGCGTGCGGATCGCGCCCACGCCGAGGATCGCCGCCTCGGGGTGATTGATGACCGGCGTGAAGAACTCGATCCCGTACGAGCCGAGGCTGGTGAGCGTGAACACGCCCCCCTGCATGTCGGCCGCGGCGAGCCGGCCGGCCCGGGCCCGGTCCACGAGCGCTCGGGTCCGCCGCGCCACCTCCGCGAGCGGCGCGGCGGCGACGTCGCGGACCACCGGCACGACGAGCCCGCCCGGCGCGTCGACCGCGAGGCCGACGTCGATCCGGTCGCCGGGCAGGACGAGATGCGTCTCGTCCCAGCGGGCCGCGAGGAGCGGATGGGCAACGAGCGTCCGGCCGAGGATCACGAGCAGCATGTCGTTCAGCGTGGCCGCCTCGGGCCCGTCGGCCGCCTTGCCGGCCGCCCGCGCGGCGAGGAGCGCGGTGGCGTCGGCCCAGGCGGTGAGCGTGACCGGCACGGTCTCCTGACGGCTCCGCACCATCTGCCGGGCGATCGTCCGCCGCGTCTGCGTGAGCGGCTGCCGGACCGCGCCGGGGGCGGATGGCAGGCCACCGGTGGCCGCGGCCGCCGCGGCGAGCACGTCCCGCTCGCGGATCCTGCCGCCGACGCCCGAGCCGCGGAGCGATGCGATGTCGACGCCCCGTTCGCGGGCGGCCCGCCGGGCGCGGGGCGAGGTGCGCAGGTCGGCTTCCGGCACCGGCGCGACAGGGCGGGCGATGGTGGTCGGCGACGCGAGATCCTCGATCGACAGCCGGCCGCCCGGCAGCCGTGGCACGATGGTCGTGAGATCGACGCCGATCTGGCGTGCCAGTCGTCGCACGGTCGGCGAGGCGGCTGCCGGGATCGCCCATGCGGGCGGGTCGCCGCCGGTTGAACCCGCCGGTGGTGCGGCTGCGGCGCTGGTCGCCGGGGTCGGCGTGCGAGGCGTCGCGGCGGGGGCGGTGGCCGCCGGCGTGGCGGACCAGGTGGGCGCTTCACCCGCCGCGCAGAGCCTGGCGATCGTGCGGCCGACCAGCACCGTCTGCCCCGCGGCCGGGGCGTCGGGCGCGAGGTGCAACACGCCGCCGTCGACCGCCTCGATCTCCTTGACCTGCCCCCACTGATGGAACCAGTTTCTATCATCAGGGTTGCCCTGCCAATGGCTCGCCCCTGTCCGCTTGCTGAGGCGTAGCCGAAGCAAGCGGACAGGGGCGGCGCGACTCCGGGGCCGGGGGCCGGTACCCCAGTGAGCTGTGCGGCCGCACGGTGTTGTAGGCCTTCCGCCAACGCTCGATCAGCACCTTGGCCTCCAGCAGGGTGTCGAACACCTCGCGGGCCAGAAGCTCGTCCCGCAGCTTCCCGTTGAAGCTCTCCACGTAGCCGTTCTCCCAAGGCGATCCGGGCTCGATGTAGAGCGTCTTCACCCCAACCCGCTCGAGCCACTCCCGCACCCTCGTTGCAGTGAACTCCGACCCGTTGTCGCTGCGGATGTGGTCCGGCACACCCTTGCGTACGAATAGGTCGCTCAGCCGCTCTAAGACGTCCTCGCTGGTCAGCTTCCTCGACACGTCGATCGCCAGGCACTCACGCGTGTACTCGTCCACGATCGTCAACATCCGGAATGCCCGACCGTCTGCCGTCCGGTCCATCACGAAGTCGTAGCTCCAGACGTGGTTCCGGTGCGTCGGCCGTAGCCGGATGCACGACCCATCTCCAAGCCAGAGCCGCCGCCGCTTCGGCTGTTTCGCAGGCACTTTTAGGCCCTCCTGTCGCCAGATCCGCTCCACCCGCTTGTGGTTCACCCACCAACCTTCGGCCCGCAGAAGGGCTGTAATCCTGCGATATCCGTAACGTCCGTACTCGCTGGCCATCCAGACGATCCGCTTCACGAGCTGCGGCTCGTCGTCGGCAACGCACGCCTTCCGACGTTGCGTGTTCCTGGCCTGTCCCAGCACCCGGCATGCCCGGCGTTCGGTCACCACATCGCGGCCGAGCGTGTCACGCACGTGCTCGACCGTCTGGCGCCGCTTCGCCGGGCTCAGAAGTTTCCCGAGGCGGCCTCACGAAGAATCGCCTTGTCGAGTTCGGCGTCCGCCAAGAGCCGCTTCAGTCTGGCGTTCTCCTTCTCCAGATCCTTCAGCCGCTTGGCCTGGTCCGTTCGTAGGCCGCCGTATTCTCGCTTCCAGCGGTAATAGGTCTGCTCCGTCACACCAAGCTTCCGCACCACCTCGGGCACCGTCTTCCCTTGAGCCAACTCGACCTCGGCCTCGCGGAGCTTCCCGATGATCTGCTCCGCCGTGAACTTCTTTCCTCGTGGCATCTATCGCCCTCCCTTGGTTGCGACCACACCCGGATTCTCGCTCCACGTGTGGCCTCGTTTAAGGGGGGCAGGTCACGACGTCGAGCCAGTGCCGTCCCCAGTGCACGCCGTACTGCGGCGATGCGAGGAGCCGCTCGACCGCCGTGTCGGCGGCGTCGGCCGCGGGGTCGGCGAC
>JBIPLS010000011.1:0-31321 GCA_044368305.1 Pirellulales bacterium | reverse complement strand
CGCACGTGGGCACCCACTTGCGGCAGCAGACGACCTTCGGGCAGCAGGGATTGCCGGCGGCGTCATACTTGCCGTTCGCCGAAATCTCCTTCGCCTCGGTCACCCAGTGGCCGCCGCGGCAGGTCACCGTCTTCGTGCCCTTGACCGGCACGCGACGCGAGACCGTGCGGAAACCCTGCATCTGCTCGGTGTAGGGCACCCGCACCGTGTAGGTCTGCTGGACCTCCTCGGTGTAGGGCACGTTCACCTTGTAGCTGGCCGTCCGCTCCTCGGTGTAGGGCACGTTCACCTTGTAGGTGGCCGTCCGCTGCTCCGTGACCGGCACCATCACCGTGTAGGACCGCTCGAGCTGCTCGGTGTAGGGCACGTTCACCTTGTACTCGACCGTCCGCTGCTCCGGCACGTTGACGTTGACGGTGTAGGAGACCGTCTTCGTCCGCTTCTCCGGGACCATCACGGTGAAGTTCCGCGTCTTCTCCTCGAGCCGCGGCACCTTCTTCGTGACCTGGAACGACCGCTCGCGGACCTCCGTGGCCCACTCGGTCTTTTCCACGTCCTGCAACTCGGTGACCCACCGCCACCGCTTCACCGTCTGCATGCAGCCGTCGGCGGCGGCCGCATCAGCGGCGATCGCCGGGGCGGCCGCAGCGGCCTCACCGGCGAGCACCGAGCCTTCCGCCGGGGCGGCAGGCGTCTGCCCGCGGACGAACGAGCCGCCGACGCACACGCCGGCAGCCGCCACCCAGGGCAGGAACTTGAACGTCAATCGCTTCTTCACAGAAACCTCCAGAGGGAAAGGGAAAAACCGACGGTTCGCGAACACGTGTTCCCGGCGTCGCCCGGAGGCCATCCCCAGTCGGTGGCGATCCCTTGGCGAAAGCCCGGCAGAGCGAGCCGGCAGGCCGGAGCCTCCGTCACGGGGCCCGTCCGTTGAGCCACCGTGACCGGAAGGGTTTGCCCTGCCGGCAAACTCTCCTCAGGAGATCGGGCTTCGCCGATCGAAAAACTCAGCCGCGTCGCGGATCGTCCGCTGGTGCCGGCTGTGCGGGTGGCGCGGCCGCGGCGGGCGGTGCCATCGGGCCGCCCTCGCAGCAGGTCTCGAGGATTGCGCCGCACCGGCGGCACATGAGCTTGGCGCGGATCTCGAACGTTTCGCCATGGCAGATCGGGCAGCGGCAGGTGCTCATGGGCGACGAGCATACGTGCCGCCGCCCCCGGGGCCCAAGCCACCACACCGGGGAGGCGTGGGGCCACCGTCGGCCGCATCGGCCACGCTGCTTGTCGGCACACGATCGGCGGACGACACGTCCGTCGGCGTGCATGGATCGGCACCAGGGTGCGATCCGCAGCGGTGGGTTGCGGCGACGGCGGCGGCGACGCCTGCCCCCCGGCCGCCCGGCTACGGGCAGCCGGGAAGGGCGCCGCGGACGCCCGGCGGCACGACCGTGACGGCGATCACGAGGAGCGTGTGGGTCACGCGCGCGGCCCGTTCACCGGGGGCAAACCCCGGCGATCGTCGGCCGTGCGTGCCACGATCGCGGACATGCGAACCTCACTCCCCGTAGATCGCGGGCCGCTGCAGGCAGCTTGCCGCGATCACGTCCGTCCGGCCGTGCGAGCCGGGTTGGCGGACCAGTGACCGGTCCGCCTCGTCCACAGAATGCTACGTCGGTCGAAGCCGACCGGGTCGGCGGCGTGTCGCGGAGGGCGGAATCCGGCCGGTGCCGGCGGCTGGACACCCTGCCGGCCACGCTGGTTCGTGGCCGCGACCGGTCCGCTACCCGACGAGGAGGACGATCAGTTCCTTGGGCCCGTGTGCCCCGAGCACCAAAATCCGCTCGATGTCGCCGGTGCGGCTGGGGCCGGTGATGAACGAGAGCATGCTCGGCAGCCGGCCGGCATGCCGGCCGCGGGCCGCGTCGAGGGCGTCGGCGAGCGTGGGCACGACCTGGTCGGCCGTGGCCACGGCCACGTGCACGTGCGGCAGCACGGAGAGCGAGCGGCCGCCGCAGGTGGCGCTCGAGACGAGCACCGAGCCGGTCTGGGCGACGAGGGCCTCGCAGGCGGTGACGCCCGCGTCGCAGCCCTCGAGCGCGTCCTTGTCGAAGCCGCCGGCATCGACGCGGTAGGCGTCGCACGGCAGTGCGCGGACTGCGGACTCGACGAGCGGATGGCCGTGGAGGGCCACCCGCCTCCAGCCGCGGTCGTGGGCGAGGCCGGCGAGGAACGCGGCGGCGGTCGCGGCGTCCGCCACGCGGTGAAACTCCGCCCGCAGCCGGCCCAGGTTTTCAGCGAGGATTCGCAGGCTTTCTTCGGGCGAGTCGCCGCCGTCGGGCAGCCAGGGCCGGGCCGCCTCCAGGGGCAGCACCGGCAGGCTGCCGGCCGCAGCGGGCACCGCCGCGTGGGTCTTCAGGTGTGGTGGCGGCGCGGGCACCTGCAGCGCCTCGCGGACCCGCGCCAGGATCGTGTCCCGGGCCGTGGACGGCATCTGACCGCTCATGCCCGCCGTCTCCACTGGCTGCGGAAGCTCCGCGGCGGCGCCGGCGGCAGGTCGCGGCTGGCGAGCCAGGCCCCGAGCGGCGGCGGCCGCAGGACCTTGAGCATCCCGAGCGACTTGCGGAACAGCCAGCCGCCGGCAGCGAACAGCCACGGCCGCGCGGCGGCCGAGACGAACAGCCGGTGGCCGAGTTTCTCGAGCCGCGACGGCGCGGTGCGGGCGGCGTTGCGGCGGTTGTGGAGCAGGTGGTGGTGGATGTCGATCCGCACCGGACAGGCGTCGGTGCAGGCGCCGCACAGGGAGCTCGCGCCCGGCCCCTGGTAGGTCGTGCCGTAGGTGAACCCGCCCACGTTCTTGAAGATCGGGCAGACGTTCAGGCAGGCGCCGCAGCGGATGCAGTGCAGGCTGTCGCGCTGTTCGGGGTCGGCGAGGATGCCCGTGCGGTGGTTGTCGAGGAGGACGACGTGCATCTCCTCCGGCCCGTCGCACTCCCCCTCCCGCCGCGGGCCGGAGTAGAGCGTGTTGTAGCAGGTGAGCGGCTGGCCGGTGCCGGCCGTGGCCAGCATCGGCAGGAGCACGGCCAGGTCGTCGAGCCGCTCGACCACCTTCTCGATGCCCGCGATCGCGATGTGCACCCGCGGCAGGCCGGCGGTCAGCCGGGCGTTGCCCTCGTTCTCGGTGATCGAGATCTGGCCCGTCTCGGCGACGAGGAAGTTGGCGCCGGTGATCCCCACGTCGGCCTCGACGTACAGCCGCCGCATGTGGCGGCGGGCGATCATCGTCAGCTCCTCCGGCTCGCTCGTGGCCGCGGAGCCGAGATGCTTCTGGAACAGGTCGCTGATCTCGTCGCGGCGGACGTGCATGCAGGGAAAGACGAAGTGGTACGGCGGCTCGCCGCGGAGCTGCTGGATGAACTCGCCGAGGTCGCTCTCCACCACGCTGTAACCGTCGGATTCAAGGGCGGCATTGAGATGGATCTCCTCGCTCGTCATGCACTTGCTCTTGATGACGGCCTTGGCATGGGTGGCGCGGAGCAGGCCGAGGATGATCGTCCGGGCCTCGGCGGCATCGCGGGCCCAGTGGACCTGCCCGCCGTTGGCCGCGAAGTTGGCCGCGAACCGGGGCAGGAGCTCGTCGAGCCGGTTGACCGCCGACCACTTGGCGATGCTCGCCGCGTCGCGAGCCTGCTCCCAGTCGCGGTAGCGGGCCTGCTGGGCGTCGCGGGTGGTGTAGTAGCCGCCGAGCGCCTTGCGGACGAAAGCCCGATGTCCCTGGTCGCGGACGTGCTCGGCTGCGTCGTGGAGGAACTTTTTCTTGGCCAGCCGGGGTTCGGCGGCCTCGTGCACCGGCGGCTGGGCGGCGGCGTGCGGCCTCATGCGTCGGCCCCCGCGAGCCCGGCGAGCACTTCGGCCAAGTGGATCGTCCGCGGCTTCTTCCGCTGCCGCGACAGCCAGCCGTCGAGCTGCAGCTGGCAGGACGGGTCGCTGGAGACGATGTAGTCGCACTCGGTGCGGGTGAGCGACCCGCCCTTCACCTCGGCCATGGCGGTGGAGATCATCGGATACTTGACGCTGAACAGCCCGCCGAAGCCGCAGCAGCTCTCCGGTTCGTCGCACTCCACGAGTTCCAGGTCGCGGACGGCCCGGAGGAGCATCCGCGGCTCTTCCTTGACGCGGAGTTCCCGCAGGCCGTGGCAGCCGTCGTGGTAGGTGACCCGATGGGGGAAGCGGGCGCCGACGTCCGTGACACCGAGCTTCTTGACGAGAAACTCGCCGAACTCGAACGTCCGCGCGGCGAGGTCGAGGGCCGCGGTCTCATGCGGGGTGCCGGCGAGCAGTTGCGGATAAAAAACCCGCAGCATCGCCACGCACGAGCCGCTCGGGCCCACGACCGCCGCGGCGCCTTGGAACACGCCGACGGTGCGGATCGCCACGGCCCGGGCCTCGTCCCAGTAGCCGGCGTTGAAGCTCGGCTGCCCGCAGCAGGTCTGGGCCGCGCGGAACTCGCACGCGTGCCCGAGCCGCTCGAGCACCGTGGCCACGGCCATCCCCACCCGCGGCGCGAACTGGTCCACGAAACAGGGGATGAAGAGGCTGACCTGCATGCGGACAGTGTAGGGCCGCCATCCCCGGGCCGAAACGATTCCCGGCGCGGGCCGTCAGCCGGCGGCCGCGTCGCCCGCGAACTCCGCGACGATGGCGTCCCAGAGTGCGATCCGGGCGGCGAGCGACTCGCGGGCGGTGGCCGAGGCCTCCGCCCACTTCACCGGATCGTCGCCGCACAGGGCGGCCACGATCCGCCGGCAGGCGGGGCCGTGCTTCTCGTCGTCGGCCTCGATGTGCCGCTCGAGATAGAAGCGGAACGGCCCCCAGGCCTGCGGATCGCGGGCGGCGAGGCCGCCGACAAGCGGCCGGAACATCTCCGGGATCACGTCCTCGCGGCCGAAGGTGAAGGCCGCCACCACGCGGTGGGCGACGCCGGACTCGATGACGGTGAAGGAGCGACGGACGAACTCCGCGGCGGCCGCCGGCGGCCGGGCTGCGGCGAGCACCTCCGCGAGCGAACCGCCCGCGCGGAGGCCGGCGATGAGCCGCTCCATCGGGCCGGTGTCGGCGCCCGTGTGCCGCATGGCGTCGAGATAGATCTCGAAGTGGGAGGCATGCGTGCCGTCGGGAAGCGCGTCCGACTCCTCGTCGAGCACGATCTCGTTGATCAGCCGGCGGGCCTCCCGGTCGGGGGTGGGGATCCAGGGGATGGTGCAGCAGGTGAGTTGCCGCTGCAGGGCCTTGAGCAGGCTCTGAAAATCCCACACGGCAAACACGTGGTGCTCCATGAACCGCCGCAGCCGCCCGGGGCGATCCACGAGCGCGTAGATCGGATGGGCCAACAGCCGGGCGCGCAGGTCGCCGAGATCGATGGCCGGGCGGGGCGGGGCGGACGTGGCGGGCATGGCGTGATGCTCGGGAGGGAGCGGGCGGCGGCCGTGGTCGCCCGCGGCACACCCCGGAAAGTTCTAGGCGGGAGGCGGTTCGCCGACGAGGTCGCGGGGCCGAAGACCTCCGGGCGATCAGCGGCGGCCCATCGCCCGGACCAACGCCGCCCCCATGTCGGCCGGGCTGTCAGCGATCTCGATGCCCGCGTCGGCGAGCGCCGCGAGCTTCGCCTCCGCCGTGCCCTTGCCGCCGGAGATGATCGCCCCCGCGTGGCCCATCCGCTTCCCCGGGGGCGCCGTGCGGCCGGCGATGAACGCCGCCACCGGCTTGGTGACGTGGTGCTTGACGTAGTCGGCCGCCTCCTCCTCCGCGCTGCCCCCGATCTCGCCCATCATGAGGATGGCGTGCGTGTCGGGGTCGGCCTCGAAGAGCGCCAGGATGTCGATGAACGACGAGCCGACGAGCGGGTCGCCGCCGAGGCCGACGCATGTGCTCTGGCCGTGGCCGAGTTGCGTGAGCTGCCAGACGGCCTCGTAGGTGAGCGTGCCGGAGCGGCTCATCACGCCCACGTGCCCCGGGGCGTGGATGTAGCCCGGCATGATGCCGATCTTGCACTGTCCCGGCGTGATCACGCCGGGACAGTTGGGGCCGACGAGGCGGCTGTTGGAGTCCTGGACGACCGGCAGCGCCCGGGCCATGTCGAGCACCGGGATGCCTTCGGTGATGGCGATCACCAGCTCGATGCCGGCCGCGACCGCCTCCAGGATCGCATCGGCCGCGAACGCCGGCGGCACGAAGATCATGGTCGCGTTGGCGCCCGTCGCGTCCTTGGCCTCGGCGACGGTGTTGAAGACCGGCAGCCCGGCCACGGTCTCCCCCGCCTTGCCCGGGGTCACGCCGCCGACCATGCGGGTGCCGTAGTCGAGACAGCCCCGGGTGTGGAACTCGCCCACCTTGCCGGTGATGCCCTGGCAGAGGACGCGGGTGTCGCGGTCGACGAGGATGCTCATGGTGTGTCCCTAGGCGCGGCTCGCGGCGACGACCTTCTTGGCGGCGTCGGTCAGCCCGTCGGCGGTGATGATCGCCGTGCCGCTGGTGGCGAGAATCTTCTTCCCCTCGGCGACCTCCGTGCCCTCGAGCCGCACGACGAGCGGCACGGTGAAGCCGACCGTCTTCGAGGCCTCGACGAGCGCCGTGGCGATCGTGGTGCACCGCATGATGCCGCCGAAGATGTTGACGAGGATCGCCTTCACGTTCTTGTCGGAGAGGATGATCCGGAAGGCCTCGGTGACCTGGGCGACGTCGGCGCCGCCGCCGACGTCGAGGAAGTTCGCCGGCTCGCCGCCGTGGAGCTTGACGAGGTCCATCGTGCTCATGGCCAGGCCCGCGCCGTTGACCAGGCAGCCGATCGTGCCGTCGAGCTTGACGTAGGATAGCCCGGCCGCGGCGGCCCGCGTCTCCGCCGGCTCCTCCTCTGCCTCGTCCCGCAGGGCCTGGACGTCCTTGTGGCGAAACAGCGCGTTGTCGTCGAAGGTCATCTTCGCGTCGAGGGCGACGAGCGTGCCGTCCTTCGTGAGCACGAGCGGGTTGACCTCGAGGAGCGCGGCGTCGAGATCGACGAACGCCCGGCAGAGCCGGCGGAAGAAGGTCTCGGCGTGCCGCCAGGCGGCCGGCGGCAGGCCGAGCTTCGCGGCCAGCAGCCGCGTCTGCCAGGCCGCCAGGCCGCGATCGGGATCGAAGGGTTCGGAGAGAATGAGTTCCGGCGTCGTGTGGGCCACTTCCTCGATGTCCATGCCGCCGGCGGTGCTCGCGATCAGCACCGGCGAGCCGGCGCGACGGTCCACGAGCACCGCGCAGTACAGCTCCCGGTCGATCGCACAGCCGCTCTCCACGAACACCTGCCGCACCGCCTGGCCCTCGGGGCCGGTCTGGATGGTGACGAGCGTCTTGCCGAGCAGGCCGGCGGCGATCCGTTCGGCGTCGGCCGCGGTCTTCGCCAGCTCCACGCCCCGCTGCTCGGAGCCGCGGACCTTCCCCTTGCCGCGGCCGCCGGCGTGAATCTGGGCCTTGACGGCGCAGACCGGCGTGCCGAGGGCCGTGAATGCGGCCGCCGCCTCGGCGGGGGTGCGGGCGACCCGGCCGGCCAGCACGGGCACCCCCGCGGCACGGAGGAGGTCCTTCGCCTGGTACTCGTGGATCTTCATGCGGGACGGGGCCTCGCTGGATGGCGGCGGGACGGTATGTGCGGTGGGACAGTATGTACGGCAGGATCCGCCCGGCCTGCAAGGCTCGGCAGCCGGCCCGCGGCCCGGGCGATGGCGGTTGGCGGCGGCGGCCCCTATGCTACCGCCGCCGTGGCGGGGGAGCCGTGGCCGTCCCGGGGAGCTGCCATCACCATGAAGATCCTCGTCACCGGCGGTGCCGGATTCATCGGCAGCCACATCGTCGATTCCCTGCTCGCCGCCGGCCACGCGGTGGCCGTCATCGACGACCTGTCGAGCGGCACCCGCGACAACCTGCCGGCGGGCGTCGCCCTGCACGTCGTGGACGTGGTGGACGGCCCGGCCGTGGCCCGGGTGTTCGCCGCCGAGCGACCCGACGCGGTGTGCCACCAGGCGGCGCAGATGTCGGTCAGCCGGTCGGTCCGTGAGCCGCTGTTCGACGCGCAGGTCAACTGCATCGGCCTGATCAACGTGCTCGACGCGGCGGTCCGGGTGGGCTGCGGGCGGTTCGTGTTCGCCTCCTCCGGTGGCGTGCTGTACGGCGACGTCACGAAGCCCGCACCGGAGTCCACGCCGGCCGATCCGGTGAGCCCGTACGGGATCACGAAGTGGGTGGGCGAGCGGTATCTGAAGTTCTACGCCGCGGAGCACGGGTTCGCCGCGGTGGCGCTCCGCTACTCGAACGTCTACGGGCCGCGCCAGAATCCGCACGGGGAGGCGGGCGTGGTGGCCATCTTCTGCAAGCGGTTGCTGGCCGGCCAGGCCGCCACGATCAACGGCGACGGGCGGTACGTGCGCGACTACGTCTACGGTCCGGACGTCGCCCGGGCGAACCTCCTGGCCATCACCGCCGCCGCGCCGGAGGTGAAGCCCGGCACGCTCACCAGCCTGAACATCGGCACGGGCATCGGCACGGACGTCAACGAGCTGGAGGCGGCCGTGCGACGCACCGTCGCCGACCTGCTCGGCCGCCGCGGCCGGGCCGCTGACCTGCCCGCCGCTGTCCACGGCCCGGCGCGGGCCGGCGACCTGCGGAGCAACCTCGTCGACGCCGCGCGGGCCGCGAGCGTGCTCGGCTGGCGGCCGACGATGGACCTCGCCGCCGGGCTCGCCCGCACGGCCGAGTGGTTCGCCGACCGGGCCTGAACCCGCGCCGCGCGGCCGGTTTTTGGCGTTCCATCCGCCCGGGGGGAGTCGCTACCCTCCCGCCCGCCATGGAAGCCACCCCCTCCCCTGCCGTCGCGTCCGGCCGCACCGCGCTGATCTGCGGGGTCGGCGGCCAGGACGGCGCCTATCTCGCCGCCCACCTGCTCGGCCTCGGATATGCCGTCGTCGGCACCAGCCGCGACGCCCAGGCGAGCTCCTTCCACAGCCTCGAGCGGCTGGGAATCCGCGACCGGGTGACGGTCGAGTCGATGTCGCTCGTCGATTTCCGCTCGACCATGCAGGCCATCTCGCGGCACGAGCCGGAGGAGATCTACAACCTCGCCGGCCAGACCTCCGTGGGCCTGTCCTTCAACCAGCCGGTGGAGACCTTCGAGAGCATCGTCATCGGCACGGTGAACCTGCTCGAGGCGATCCGCATCCTCGGCCGACCGATCCGGCTGTACAACGCCGGCAGTTCGGAGATGTTCGGCAACACCGGCAACGACCCGGCCGGGGAGCAGACCGTGCTGCGGCCCTGCAGCCCCTACGGGATCGCCAAGGCCACCTCCTTCTGGCAGGTCGCCCAGTACCGCCAGGCCTACGGCATCGAGGCCTGCACGGGCATCCTCTTCAATCACGAGAGCCCGCTGCGTCCGGAGCGGTTCGTGACCCAGAAGATCGTCGCCGGCGCCTGCCGCATCGCCCGCGGCGAGCTGCAGTCGCTCTCCCTCGGCGACCTGTCGGTGCAGCGCGACTGGGGCTGGGCCCCGGAGTACGTGGTGGCGATGCATCGCATGCTGCAGATCGACGTGCTCGAGGATTTCGTGATCGCCACCGGCCACACCTCGAGCCTGGAGGACTTCGTGGCCGCCGCCTTCGCGGCGGTGGGGCTGGACTGGAAGCGGCACGTGGTCCGCGACCCCAAGCTCACTCGGCCGAGCGAAATCGCCTGCGGCCGGGCCGACACGTCGCGGGCCACGGCCCGCCTCGGCTGGACCGCGCGGCACGCCATGCCCGACGTCGTGCGGATGATGGTCGAGTCCCGGCTGGCCCGCGAGGCCGTCGCGCCGCGGCGGGCCGCCTGACCGCGGCCGGCGTCACGGGGCCAGCGACTCGAGCGCCCCGGCGGCGATCCGGCGGGTGAGCACCGGCGACGTCAGGTAGAGCGGCAGACCGTGCTGCCTGCCGACGATCGGCGCCGCGTCGATCGTAGAGAACTCGGCCCCGCCCGCCCAGCGCCGCGGCATGCCGACCTTGCCCAGCGCCTCCACCCGCAGATTCCGGTCGAGCCAGGGGAAGAACCGCAGCGCGTCGTCCTGCGAGTTGACCACGAGCGTCAGCCGGTCGAAGCAGGCGAGCGTCTCGGCATAGGGCCCGCGCGGGGCCAGGGCGTCGCACCGCACCGCCGGCGCGATGAACACCAGATGCGTGCGGCCCGGCCTGTTGGTCCAGGGGAGCAGCGGGCCGCGGCCGGAGCGTTCGGCTGCCACCAGGTCCTCGAGCGCCTCGAGCGTGATCAGGGCGCCGAAGCTGTAGCCGACGATCGCCACGGGCCGCTCGGGCGGGACCTGGCCGAGGAACCAGGCCAGGTAATGGCCGTCGGCGTAGGCGCGTTCGTATTTCGCGCGGCCGTCGCGGAGCAGGATCCCCTGCTGGCCGCTCGGCCAGGAGAAGACGACCACCCGCGGTCGGCAGCCCCCCGGGCAGCAGGCGGCGCAGTGCCGGGCGAGCAGCACGCCCTGGGACTTGGCCGCCCCCGACTCGTAGCGGTTGCCGTGGATGAAGACCAGCAGCGGTCGCGCCGGGTCGTCGAGGGCCAACAGGTTCGCGAGATCGTCGCGTTCCCAGCGGCCGCGGTCGGCATCCACGCACCGCTCCACGGCGAGGTCGGCCGCGGCGGGCAGCCGGCAGATGCCGGGCAGCCGGCGGGTGCTCACGGCCCAGGCGTCGACCTGCCGGCACTCCTCGTCGTCGCCGGGCAGCGGATCGACCGTCCGCAGGGCATGGGAGCCGGGCGGGGGCAGTTCATGCGCCGCCGCCGGCGTGGCGACGACGGCCAGCACGAGCCCGAAACCCGCGAAACGCCGAAGCCACCCCATGCGAAGCCAGGCCGCCGTGCCGATTGTCGATTCATGCCGCGGCATCCGTCGCCCCGGCCTTCGACGAAACTCTAGCACGCGTGGCGGGGGCGGGATTCGGGCGCGGGCCGCGCAGCCAGCCGGTCGGGCCGTGCCGCATCGGCACGGCCCGCGTGAGCGCCCCACCCGGCATCGTCGGCGCCGGCCGCGCGGCGGCCCGGGGAAAAAAAGCCGGCGGTTCCGACCGGCGCGGCAATCGTGAGCTAGGGTTTTCACGGCGTCGGTGCCGACGCCTCCCGTCCCTTCCGGACCGCTCTCCGGTCCGCCCGTGGTGGAGAACCTGATCATGTCGCGCCTCGTGTGCCTGGCGATCCTCGTCGGCGGTCTCGTCGCCGCCCCCGGCTGCAGCAGTTGCTTCGGCGGTTCGAGCTGCCGGCGGCCCTCGTTCATGGAGTTTCGCTCGCCGTGCCGCGGGCAGGCCGAGCCGTGCCAGGCGCCGGTCTGCGAGCCCGCCTGCGGTCCGGCCTGCGGGGCTCCCGCCGGCGGCGCGTGCTGCGAGGAAGGGGGCGCCGTGATGTCGGCGCCCGCGACCGCGCCGGTCACGGGCCCGCAGGGCACGTTCAGCTGATCGACTCGTCCCGCGACGCGGGACCCCCGCCCCCCAGGTGATGCGCCGCTCTTGCCGGCCACGCGTCGGGCAAGCGGCACGTCGTGTGCCCGCTCCCGATTCGAGCGGCTCATCACCCGGGGGGCGGTCGCGTTTTCAGGCGGCTATAATCGGCGGCTTTGCCGTCCGGAAGCCGCCGCCATGTTCGAGTCGCTGACCTCCGCCCTCTCCTCCGCGCTCACCGGCCTGCGGGGCCGGGGCAAGCTGACCGAGGCCAACATGCGGGAGGGCCTGGGGCAGGTCCGGACCGCGCTGCTCGAGGCCGACGTCGCCTACGACGTCGCCGAGGGGTTCCTGGAGCGGGTCGTCACGGGCGCGGTCGGCGCCAAGGTGCTCGAATCGCTCGACCCGGCCCAGCAGCTCGTGGGGATCGTGCACCACGAGCTCGTCGGCCTGATGGGGCCGGTGGACCATGCGCTGCACCTGAAAACCGGCGACACGACGATCCTCATGCTCTGCGGCCTGCAGGGCTCGGGCAAGACGACGTCCTGCGCGAAACTGGCGAAAAAGATCCTCGCCCAGGGCCGGGGCGTGATGCTCGTCGCCGCCGATTTGCAGCGGCCGGCCGCCATCGAGCAACTGGCCGTGCTCGGCCGGCAGCTGGGCGTGCCGGTGCACGTGCCCGACGGCGTCACCGACCCCGTCGCCGTCTGCAACACCGGCGTCGCCCGGGCCAAGCAGGAGGGCATCTCCGTCGTCATCCTCGACACGGCCGGCCGGCTGGCGATCGACGAGGAGCTGATGCGGGAGCTGGCGAAGATCGACCGCACGGTCGGGCCCGACCAGGTGTACCTGGTCGTCGACGCCATGACCGGCCAGGACGCCGTGCGGAGCGCCAAGGCCTTCAACGAGGCCCTCGAGATCGACGGCGTGATCATGACGAAGCTCGACGGCGACGCCCGCGGCGGCGCGGCCTTGTCGGTCAAGAGCGTGACCGGCGTGCCCATCAAGTTCATCGGCACCGGCGAGCAGATCGAGGCCCTGGAGGACTTCCATCCCGAGCGGATGGCGGGCCGGATTTTGGGCATGGGCGACGTCGTCTCGCTCGTCGAGGAGGCGCAGCGGAAGTTCGACCAGGAGGAGATGCAGCGGCAGGAGGAGCGGCTGAAGGCCGGCGAGTTCACGCTCGAGGACTTCAAGAAGATGCTCACCCAGACCCGGCGTCTCGGCCCCCTGGGCAAGGTGCTCGGCATGCTTCCCGGCATGGGCGGCATGCAGGAGATGCTCGGCGGCGCGGACCTGGAGAAGGACATGAACCGCCTGTTCGGCATCATCGACGCGATGACGCCCGAGGAGCGGCGGAACCCGTCGCGGCTCGTGGACCAGTCGCGCCGCCGGCGGATCGCCCGCGGGGCCGGCGTCGAGGCCCACGAGGTGAGCGACCTCGTCAAGCAGTTCGACGGCATGGCGGCGATGATGAAGGGCATGGCGGGCCTGGGGATGCGGGAGCGGATGCAGCAGGTGCAGCGGCTGCAAACGCAGATGTCCAACCCCGCGGCCCGGCTGGCCAAGCCGAAGGGGGACACCGGCAAGCGGCTCACGCCCGAGGAGCGGCGGAAGCAGAAGAAGCAGCGGGAGAAGGAACTCCGCCGCCGCAAGCGGGATGGGCGGGCCTGAGGCGACTCCCGGTCACCGTCACCGTTTCTGTCGCGGCCGCTTCTGCAGTTCCTCCAGCCACTCCGGGATCGTGAAGTCGTCGTTCGGGCTGCCGTCGGGCTCGGGGATCAGTTCCAGCGTCTCGATGAGCGGGATTTCGACGTCCTGCTTCTCGATCAGCGCCGTGAGGGTCTTGGGGGAGATCTTCTTCAGGTTGGGGAGCGCGAGCGGGCCTTTCCGCAGCGCGAGGGCCTTGGCGACAGCGACCGAATCGGCGGCCTCGAAGGCGGTCAGGGCCGGCAGCTGGCCGTTCCACGTCGGCGATCGGGTCAGGGCCTCGGCCTCCGCGGGGCCAAGCGTCTTCAGGCGGGGCAGGTAGCCGTTCCAGAACGGGCTCAGCTTGAGCGCGACGGCCAGGTCCGGCGTCAGCTCGGACAGGCTGGTGGCAGCGTCGTTGGCCTGCGGCTCCTGGAAGAGTTTCCGGCCGAGTTCCACATGTTTGGCATCGACGAAGAGGGAGACGTCCAGTCCCGGCACGTCGACCGGGCCGCCATGGCGCGCAAGCGCCGACGCCGCCTCGCGATCGAGCGGCACGTCGAGGCCGACGATGGTCAGCCGCCGCTGGTGCGTGGCGAGGGCTTCGACCACGTCGGCCGATAGGCTCGACAGCCCGAACAACCACAGGTCGTGATCGGCCGCCGCCAGCGCCTCGGCCTCCGCGACCGTGAGCTGCTTCAGGAGCTTCAGCGGTTTCATCCCGGCGGGCGGACCGGCAGCCGGCGCGGCCTCGGCCGCGGGTTTGCCCGCGGCCGCCTCCGGCTCGGCGTGGGCGTGATGCACGATCCCCACGCGGACGAGCGTCTCGGGCACGGGGTCGAGCGTGATCGTCGTCACCCGGTCGTACTCCCGCTGCGGCAGCCGGTAGAAGAGCGTCAGGCCCGGCGCATGGAAGAACCCCGGCTGCCAGATGGCGACGAGCGACCGGGCCTCGTCGGCGTGCAGGCCGGTCTTTTCGAGGTCGGCGGCGAGCGCCTCCGCGGTGGCGGCGTGCCAATCGTCGGCGGCGATGGTTTTCCAGTCGAGGTCGATCGTCCGCTCGCCCGCCGGCACGAGCGGCACGCGGGCGAGTTTTGGTTCGGCGCCGGTGCGGTCGATGCACCACAGGTCATGGAGCGGATACGGCGCCTTTGCGTCGAGGACGATCATGCCCGCGGGCGTGCGCCGCGCCGCGAGGAATTCGAGCGGCTTCATCAGGCCGTCGTAGTAGACGAACTGCTCGGCGTCGATGGCGGTGCCCGCTTTGCCGTGTCCGCCGTAGGAAAACACCGGCTCTGCCTTCACCTTCCGCGCCTGCGCATACCAATGGTCGGCGGCGACCTGCGGTGCACGCGGCCGCTTGCCGGCCGGGCCATGTGCCTCCGGCGGCTTCCGCAGGAAGAGTCGCCAGGAGAGGGTGTCGGTCACCTCCTGCCCGGCGGGCTTGAGGCCCGCCCCTTCCTCGCTCGCCGGCCACCAGATCACGGGCCGGCCGGCGGGAAACCGCACCTTCATCGCCACGCCCTTTTCAGGCGGCGGCTGCTCGGCATCCCAGTGGAAATAGACGATCGGCTTGTCGACTCCCCCCCGCCACGGCAGGTTCCGCAGGTTCGGCGGCTCGGTGCGGTAGAGCTCTTTCGGGCAGTCGGCCCACTCGGCGGCCAGGCCGGCGTTGGCGAACTCGGCGTTGGGGTGGATCGTGAACACGCCCCATTCGTGGACTGAATAACCCTTCACGCCCGCCGGATTCCGGATCGGCCCGTCGGCCGGCGGGGCGTGGTCGCGTGCGGGGGTGGCCGGATCGGCGGCCTTGGCCGATGCGGCCAGGGCCAGCAGGCAGGCGAGGGCGAAAAAGCGTCGCGGCAGGGGCATGGCGGGCCTCCGGGGGCGATGGGGCGCGATCGGGCTCGGATCCGGGCGTGACGGGAATGACCTGCTACTTGGATGCGCGACACCCGAAAAAAGTTCCCCGCTTCGGCCGAGCCGCGCGGCCGGCCGGCTTTTTCCAGGGAAAAACGCCCCTTCCGGGGTGCCCTTGGGTTCCCGCGTCCGTCGGGTATTCTAAGGGGCTCGACCGGCAGGACCTTTGGGAGTGCACAGACCGTGGCAGTCGTGATTCGGATGAAGCGGATGGGTCGGAAGAACCGCGAGTATTACCGCATCTGCGCGTCCGACCGGCGCAGCCCCCGCGACGGCCGCGTGATCGAGGAACTCGGCACCTACGACCCGCACGTCAAGGAGACCGACGCCCGCTGCACGCTCGACAACGCCCGCGTCCAGCATTGGCTCTCCGTCGGCGCGCAGCCGAGCGACGCCGTCCGCACGCTGATCAAGAAGTACGGGGCCAACGGCACGCACGTGAAGCAGATGGAGCAGGCCCGCGCCCGCCTCTCGATGCCGCGGATCGTGCCCGACCCGGGTGAGCCCGCGTTCGTGCCGGCCCCCAAGGCCGAGCCGGTGCCGGCCGCCGAGACGGCCGCGCCGGAGCCCGTGGCGGAAGCGTCCGCCGAGGCCGTGGAGGCGACCGCCGTGGCCGAAGCCCCGGCCGCCGCCGAGCCCCCGGCCGAATAGTTCTCGTCGCAGGCCTCGGAGTCGAGCGCCGGCCGCTGGTCGGCCGATACCCTTCGCCAGGCGACCAATGCTCGAGCAGTCGCGCAGCCAGCCATGCGGATCGACATCGTCACTTTGTTTCCCGAGATGTTCGCGAGCTTCCTCGAAGGAAGCCTGCTCGGTGCCGCGCGGCAGGCGGGCATCGTCGACATCCGCCTGACGAACTTCCGCGACTTCGCCGCCGGCGTGCATCGCCAGGTGGACGACCGGCCCTACGGCGGCGGCCCGGGAATGCTGCTCATGCCCGAGCCGGTCGTGTCGTGCGTGGAGGCGGTGCAGCGGGAGGCCGTTCCCGGCCGCGTCTGCATGCTCACGCCCGGCGGCCGCCGGCTCGATCAGCCGCTCGTCGAGGCGCTCGCCCGCGAGAGCCGGCTCGTGCTCGTGTGCGGCCGCTACGAGGGCTTCGACGCCCGGGTCCGCGAGACGCTCGCCGCCGAGGAGATCTCGATCGGCGACTACGTGCTCTCCGGCGGCGAGGTGGCCGCGATGGTGGTCGTCGAGGCCGTCACCCGCCTCGTGCCCGGCGTGCTCGGCGACGCGGAGAGCGCCCGGCAGGATTCCTTCTCCGGGGCCGAGCGGCTCGTGGAAGGCCCGCAGTACACGCGGCCGCGGGAGTTCCGCGGCCTCGAGGTGCCCGAGATCCTTCTCTCCGGCGACCATGGCCGCATCGCCCGCTGGCGGCACGAGCAGGCCGTCGCCGCCACCAGCCGCCGCGGGCCTCCCGCTTCCAGTCCCGAATCATCCCCCGCCCCGTCCACCGCCCGTTGCCAAAGGAGCCCATCATGAGCCGGAAGATCCTCGCCGCCGTCGAGGCCTCGAGCCTCAAGCCCGACGCCGCCACGTTCGCCATCGGCGACACCGTGGACGTCCACACCCGGATCCTCGAAGGGGAGAAGGAGCGGATCCAGATCTTCAACGGGGTCGTGATCGCCAAGAGCGGTGCCGGCAGCCGCGAGATGTTCGTCGTGCGGCGGATCGTGGCCGGCGAGGGCGTGGAGCGGAAGTTCCCGTTGCATTCGCCGAAGATCGCCAAGATCGAGGTCAAGCGGTCGGGCGTCTCGCGGCGGGCGAAGCTGTACTACCTCCGCGACCGCTCCGGCAAGTCGACGCGACTGCGGGAGAAGCGCGAGGATGTCGCGGCCGACGCCGGGCAGGCCGCCGGGAAGAAGGGCGGCCGCAAGCCAGCCGCCGCCGGGGCCTGACGGGAAGTCCGGCCCGTGCCCGCGGATCCGCGTGACGAACTCGGCCGCCGGGGCGAGGAGGTGGCGGCCGCCTACCTCAAGGGCCTCGGCTATCGGATCGTGGGCCGCCGCGAGCGTGTCCTCCGCGGCGACATCGACGTCGTCGCCCTCGACGGGCGGACGGTCGTGTTTGTCGAGGTGCGGTCGCGATCGGACACGCAGCACGGCCACCCGGCCGAGACGGTGGGCCACGTCAAGCAGCGGCGGATGGCGGAACTCGCCACCGCCTACATCCGCCGCCACCGCCTCGAGGATTGCAGCGTGCGGCTCGACGTCGTGGCGGTGACCTTCCCGGCGGCCGGCAAGCCCGTGATCGAGCACTATCAAAACGCGTTCGAGAGCCCGCTCTGAGCCGGCGGCCGGCGCGAATCCGGCGGTGGCCGGCCCGCGGGTCGACGAGGGCCCGCCGCGGGTGCGGTGGGCGTCAGGGCAGATGCCGCGCGTGCTGATAGATCTCGTCGCAGGCCAGCCGGGCGATCAGCCGGAAGCCGGCTCCGGCCAGCAGGGAGCGAAACCGTGGATCGCCGTAGTTGTTCTCGACGCTGATCAGGTTCACGTCGAGCCGCGAGAAGTCGATGCTCCGCAGGATCGCCAGCTCGCCCCCCTCGGTGTCGATGCTCAGGTAGTCGATCCGCGTCGCGCCGTGCTCGGCGGCCAGCCCCTCGAGGGTGAAGCACGGCACCTCCACCTCGCGGCGGCCGCCGCCGCCGGCCCGCATCTCCCGGTCGATCCGGGCCAGATGCCGCGGGTCGTAGTGGTCCACCAGGCCGCTGAGCATCGCGGCCGGCCCCTCGATGTCGAGGAACAGGGCGACCCCGGGGGCGGCCGCGATGCAGCCGTTGACCACGGTGCAGCCGCGATTCCGCCGCAGCAGGGCGAACGCCGCCGGCGACGGCTCGACGGCGATCCCGGTCCAGCCGAATCGCCGCTCCAGGCCGCAGGTGTTGCTGAACGTCACGCCGTCGTGGGCGCCGACCTCGAAGAACACGCCGCCCCGCTTGCCGCGCAGCCGCTCGACCACGAACCGGTCCTGGCCGTACTGGCTGGTGAAGCCCGCCGCGCGGAGCTCCGCCGCCGGGCGGGTCACGTCGGGCACGTGCCGCGTGCCGGCCCGGTACCAGGCCTTGCGCAGGCGTTCGAGCAAGGACATCGCGCGGGCTCGCGGTGGAAAGCGCCGGGGATCCGATCGGCCGCGGCTATCGGCAGCAGACGGGGAAGCAGTCGTCGAGACCTTCGGGCTCGTGGAACACGGTCATGAAGCCCTGGGGGAGCCGGCGGGCGACGCGGTCGAGCCAGGCCCGCTGCCGGCGCGGCGACAACCGGCCCGCGACCTGCCGGATCGCGATCCCGGCGACCTGTTCCGGCCGCCGGCCGGCCACCTCCGCGTAGACGTCGGGATCGCGCTCCCCCGAGTCGCCCACGAGGAGGAAGCGGCGGCCGGGGAAGTCGGCCATCACCTGCTCGATGGCCCGACGCTTCGACCGCTTGCGGGAGGGCAGCCGCCCCAGGGGCGTGGAGTCCTTGAGGCGGAAGAGCTTGAGGTGCAGCGATCCGGCCGGCAGGCCGGCGGATTCGATGAAGCCCCCGAGGCAGCTGGCCAGCTGCCAGGGGCTGGCCGAGACGTAGTGGAACGCCGTCCCGGCCTGCTCCCAGCGCCGGTAGACGGCGGCCATCCCCGGCACGGCGGCGAACTCGCGGAGCAGCGTGTTCCGCAGCAGCTCCTTCTTGTCGGCCACGTTGGTTACCTTCACGGTGTCGTCGATGTCGGAGATCACCGACGTGCCCGTGGCTGGCACGAGTTCTATTCTGCCGCTCGCCTCGGGGCAGCCGTCGGCGTCGTCGGCGTCGTCGAGCACGGCCCGGCATTCGAGCCGCCGGCGGCCGCCGGCCGCCACGCCCCAGCGGTCGACGAACTCCGCGGGCAAATCGAGCCCGGCCTGGAAGTGGCCCGCCCGGTCGGAGATGCCGGCGGCGAACGAGCGGTCGCCGAGCACGACCCGCAGCCGCGCGCCCGCCACCCGCTGAAAGAGGAAGGCCTCGGAGCGGCGGCGGAAGACGTCGGTGTCGAGGTCGGCGTCGTCGAGTTCGAGGAGCCGCTTCAGCACGGCCAGGGCGATCGTCCGCCGACGGCTCCGCGAGGGCAGCGGCCGCGTCACCATGCCGGCCACGGTCGCGTGCCAGCCGCCGTCGGCTGCCTGGCGGGCGTAGGTAGGGAAGAGCACGATCATGCGGTGGCGATGCCGCGAGGCGCTTGAAACGGACCGGGCGATCATCTTACAACCTGACCGCGGTGCAGCCGGGGCGAACGGCCACCCACCACATGGAGACGAGCATGGGAGTCAAGAAAACCGGCAAGGGACGGCGGAAACTCGGGCAAAAGAAGCGCCGCATGCGGGCCCGCATCCGCCACCGCAAGGGTTGACCTGCGCCCGCGGGACGGCGCCGGCGGCACGACCCGCAGAGGTTTCCGCGCCGCCGTGGCGGCGCCGGCCGGCGGCCGCCCGTTTCGTTTGCCGCGCCCGCCGCGTGGGGTAGGGTTGCGAGGCTTCGGATCACGCCGCCCCCGTCGCGGGCCGGCCGAAAGCCCCGTGAAAACCCCGCCGGAGATGATGCGATGTCCGCCTCGAGTTGGAAGGTTCGCGCGGCCGCCTGCCTGCCGATCGTCGCCGTCCTGATCGCCGCCGGCGGCTGTAAGACCTTGAACGAGCGGTACATCGCGCTCGAGGTTTGGAAGTACGAGAAGTGCTTCGGCCACCTGCCGCCCGGCTTCGTCCCGCCCGGTGCCGCCGCCCCGGCCGCGGCGCCGCGGGTCTGCGGCCAGGGAGCGGCGTGCCAGGACGCCTGCCCGCCGGCGCCCGGCTGCGAAGGCTGCCAGGGCGGCATGGTGGAAGGGGGCGCGGTCGTGCCGCCGGGCGTGGGGCTTCCCGCCGGCCCGGGTGGCTCTCCCGGCCCGGCCGCCGGCGCGGCCCTGCCGACCCCGGCGGGCGTGACCGCGGGCAAGCCGGTGATCATCTCCGACGAGGTCGTGCTGCCGTAAAGAGCGCGGACGCCGCCCTCCTGGCCGGCGTCCGCTTTTGCCGCCCGCCGGCGGCGACGGGGCCGCCCTCCAGGCGGACGGTCGTGCGGTGTTCGATTCCGGGATGGCGCTCGAGCCAGCCGTCTTCAGCCGAGCGTCTCGGCGGGGCCGGGGAAGTCGCGGTGCTCGACGTCGGCCCGCCAGCGGGCGAGGGCGTCGGCGAGCGTGGCCTTCGCGTCGGTGTAGGCTCGCACGAACTTCGGCACCCGGTCGAAGGACAGGCCGACGAGGTCGTGCATCACGAGCACCTGCCCGTCGCAGTCGGGCCCCGCGCCGATGCCGATCGTGGGGATGCCCACCGCGGCGCGGACCGCGCGGGCGGCCTCTCCGGGGATGCACTCGAGGACCACGGCGAAGGCGCCGGCCTCGGCGGCGGCCCGGGCGTCGGCCACGACCGTGTCGAGGTCGCGCTGCATGCGGTAGCCGCCGAGCTGGTGCACCGCCTGGGGCCGCAACCCCACGTGGCCCATCACCGGGATGCCGGCGGCCACGATGCCGGCGATCACGTCGGCCTGGCCGGAGGTGCCCTCGAGCTTCACCGCCTGGCAGCCGGTCTCCTTGAGGATCCTCGCGCAGGCCTCGACGGCGGTGCGGACGCCCAGATGCTGAAGCGGAAACGGCAGGTCGACCACGACCAGCGCCCGGCGAACGGCGCGGGCGACGATCTCGCCGTGGTAGATCATCTGCTCGAGCGTGGCGGGGATCGTCGAGGATCGCCCCGCGACCACCATCGCCACGCTGTCGCCCACCAGCACGCAGTCGACGCCCGCCTCGTCGGCCAGGCGGCCGGTGGGCCAGTCGTAGGCGGTGACCATCGTGATCGGCCGGCCGGCCCGCCGCGCCGCCGCCAGGTCGGGCACCGCGACCCGCCGGGGCGGGGCCGGAGACTGCGTCATGAGAGGCTCTTGAAGAAGTCGTTGAGATTCTCGTCATCGGCCGCGGCGGCCGGCGGCGACTCCTCCGCGGTCGGCCAGTCGAGGCCGGCGCCGGCCTCGTCCGTGGCCTCGGCCTCCGCCGCAGAGTCATCCCCGGCCTCCGCGGATGGAGCGGAGGGCAGCGGCACCGTGTCGTTGTCGGCCGGCGGCTCCTGCCGGGCCGGTGCGGTCGAAGCGTACTCGACGCGAAAGGCGACGTTGCCGAGTCGCACCACCGCGCCCGTCGGCACCCGGACGGCGGCGTCCGCGGGGATCGGCTCGTCGTCGAGCAGCGTGCCGTTGGTGGAGCCGAGGTCGCGGACGAACACCTCGTCCCCGGTGGCGAAGAACTCGCAGTGCCGCCGGCTCACGGTGTCCTGCTGGATGCGGACCTTCGCCTCCTCGCCCCGACCCACGAGGATCGGCAGCCGGACGGACACCGACCGCTTCTGGCCGGCCGGCGCGAGGATGACGAAGCGGACGTTCATGGGCGGGGCCCAAGGTGTCGGGCCGGGGGCGGGAGCCGAGACGGCCGCGGCCGCCGGCTGCGAGGATTTTACCTTCGGCCCGCGGCCCTCGCACCACGCCGGGAAACCCTGCGCAGAAAACCCCGCTTGCCCGGTCGATGACCTTGCGACGGCCTCCACCGCCCCTATAATCCCCGGGTTCCGGCGCGTCGATCGCGGCCCACGGGGTTGCGATCGGCGGGTCGGCCGCCGATTTTCACGCGGGTGTAGCTCAGTTGGTAGAGCACCACGTTGCCAACGTGGTTGTCGTGGGTTCGAATCCCATCACCCGCTTCAGTCGATTCGTCACTTTCCCGCCACGGGTCGGCCCTGACGGGCGGCGGTGAAGGCTCGCCTCGTCCGCGTCGGCGGCCGAGCGCGTCGCCGGCCCGCCGAGTCCCTTTCACTTCTTCCAGAATCGCCCGCCGGAACCGTCCATGGCCTCGTCCGAATCTGCGTCCTCCGTCGCCACGCCGGACGCACCCCAGCCGCTCAACCTCGACGTCTCGATCGACAAGGTCTCGACCTGCCAGCGGCGGGTGAAGGTCACGATCCCGCGCGAGGACATCGTCCGCTACCAGGACGAGGCGCTCGGCGAGTTGGTGCCCACGGCCCTGCTGCCGGGATTCCGTCCCGGCCGGGCGCCGCGGCGGCTCGTCGGCAGCCGCTTCAAGTCGGAGCTCTCCGACCAGATCCGCTCCAAGCTCCTCACCGACGCGATGACGCAGGTCTCGGAGCAGCAGAAGCTGGCGCCGATCAGCGAGCCCGAGCTCGACGTGGCGGCGGTCCTCCTCCCCGATGACGGGCCGATGACGTTCGAGTTCGCGATCGAGGTCCGCCCCGAGTTCGAGCTGCCGAAGTGGAAGGGTCTGTCGATCACCCGTCCGGCCCGGGAGATCACCGCCGCCGACGTCGCCGAGGCGCTGGGCAACCTGCTCGCGGAGCGGGGCCGGTTCGTGCCCCACGACGGCCCGCCGGCCGTGTGCGACCTGATCGTGGCCAACCTGCGGTTTCGCGACGGCGACACGCTGCTCTCCGAGGCCCCCGAGGCCGAGATCGTGGTCCGGCCCAGGCTGTCGTTCGCCGACGCCGAACTGCCGGGCTTCGACGCCCTGGTGAAGAAGGCCAAGGCCGGCACGACCGTGACGGCCACCGTGCGGGTGGCCGACGAGGCCGCGGCCGAGGAATACCGCGGCAAGGACGTGGGCTTGGAGATGGAGATCGTCGAGGTCAAGAAGCACGAGCTGCCGGAGATGACGCCGGGGCTGCTCGAGGAACTCGGCGGCTTCGAGTCGCAGGAGGCCCTCGAGGCCCTGGTGCGGAAGCAGCTCGAGGGGCAGCTCGAATGGCACCGGCGGCGGCAGGTTCGCCAGCAGGTGGCCCAGGCGCTCACGGCCTCGGCCTCCTGGGATCTGCCGCCGGAGCTGCTCAAGCGGCAGGCTCAGCGGGAACTGGAGCGGGCGATCCTCGAGCTGCGGCGCAGCGGCTTCGACGACGACTCGATCCGCCGCCACGTCAACGAGCTGCGGCAGAGCGTGCTCGCCAGCACCGCCCGGGCGCTCAAGGAACACTTCATCCTGGAGCGGATCGCCGAGGAGGAGGGCATCGCCGACGCGGCCGCCGACTACGACGAGGAGATCCGCGCCATCGCGGCCCAGTCGGGCGAGTCGCCGCGGCGGGTGCGGGCCGGCCTCGAGCGCCGCGGTCTGATGGACGTGCTCCGCAACCAGATCATCGAGCGGAAGACGATCGAGCTCGTCACGTCGCAGGCGGCCTTCAAGGACACGCCGTTCGAGTTCCCGCGGCGGGATGCGGAAGCCATCGACCATGCGGTGTGCGGCGTCGTGATCGGCGCGGAGGAGATTCCCACGGCCACGCAGGCCGAAGCAGCGGCCCGACCGGGTGGTCGCGGCTGAGCCGCCCCTCGACCCTCCACCCCAGCGAGATGCCCATGCAGCCCGCCCCCTTCGCCCCGGCCGCCGCCTCCGCCTACCGCGACTACCAGCGGCAGCGGCAGATGACTCTCGGCGACCTGCTGCTCGAGAACCGGATCATCCTCCTGCAGGGCGAGATCTACGACGGCAACGCCAACGAGCTGGTGATGAAGCTGCTCTACCTGCAGAGCGAGAACCGCCGCAAGGACATCCACTTCTACATCAACTCCCCCGGCGGCAGCGTCACCGCCACGATGGCCATCTACGACACGATGCAGATCCTCTCCTGCCCCGTGGCCACCTACTGCGTGGGCCTGGCGGCCAGCGGCGGGGCGGTGCTGCTCGCGGGCGGCGCCAAGGGGAAGCGGTTCGCCCTGCCGCACGCCAAGGTGATGATCCACCAGCCCTACGGCCAGGTGGGCGGCCAGGTGAGCGACATCGAAATCCAGGCCGACGAGATCATCAAGACCCGTGCCGTGCTCAACGAGATCCTCGCCGCCCACACCGGCCAGCCGATCGAGAGGATCGCCCGGGACACAGACCGCGACCGGTACCTGACGGCCACCGAGGCCAAGGAATACGGGCTCGTGGACGAGGTGCTGACGAAGCCGCCCGTCGTCGCGGACGAGCAAGACAAAGACTGAACCCCGGAACGCCCGCCATGCCCCTGATCCCGTACGTCGTCGAGAAGAGCGGCCGCGAAGAGCGGGCGATGGACATCTACAGCCGCCTGCTCAAGGACCGCATCGTGTTCCTGGGCACGCAGGTGAACGACGAGGTGGCCAACGCCATCGTGGCGCAGCTCTTGTTCCTGCAGTCGGACGACCCCAAGGCCGACATCCACCTGTACATCAACTCGCCCGGCGGCAGCGTGACGGCGGGCTTGGCGATCTACGACACGATGCAGTTCGTGACCTGCGACGTGGCCACCTACTGCATCGGGCAGTGCGCCTCGATGGGCGCCGTGCTGCTCACCGCCGGCGCCAAGGGGAAGCGGCGGGCCCTGCCCAACGCCCGGATCATGATCCACCAGCCGCTGGCCGGCATGGAGGGGACGGCCGAGGAGATCATGATCCACGCCAAGGAGTTCAAGAACGTCAAGCAGAAGCTCAACGCCATCCTGCTCAGGCACACGGGGCACCCCCTGGAGAAGATCGAGCAGGACACGGATCGCGACCGGTTCATGTCGGCGCAGGAGGCGCTCGACTACCGGCTGATCGACGAGGTGATCGAAAGGATGCCGACGCAGAAGACCGGCTGATCGCCCCGACCCGGCCGGGGCGGCCCGATGAGGCGCAAGGAGGCGCGTCATGAATCCCGCGGATCGAACGACGGCGCGGCCCGGCGGCATGCCGGCATGGCCCTTCGTGGCGGCGGCGCTGCTCGCCGGCTGCAAGAGCGACCTGAACCAGCAGCTCCTGGAGCGGGAACTCCGCTATCAGGAGGACCAGATCTACCAGCTCCAGGACGAGTTGCAGGAGAAGTGCGCGCGGCTGGAGCGGATGGCGGGGGAGAACACGAGCCTGCGGCGGCAGCTGGGCGTGTCCGCGACCGACCCGGCCGTGGCGCCGCGGGCCAATCCCGCGCGGCCGCGGCCTGCGGCGGCCGCGCCCGACCTCGTGCCGCCGGCGATCGAGGTGCCTGACCTGCCGCGCTCGACCGCCCCTCCCGCGGGCCCGCTCGCGCCCCCGGCGCTCGACGGCGTGCCGCCATTGCCGGAACGGTCGGAGCTCGTGCCCCCGGGGCCCGCCGGCGGTGCCACTCCCGCCCTGCCCGTCTCCGACGGCGAGCCGCTGGCCTTGCCGCCGGCCGCCGCCGTCGATCCGGCCGCGCGGCCGGCGAGCGTCTTCGTCCCCAGCGGCGACGTGCGGCGGTTGTCGTTCGACGCGTCCGCCGCCGCCGCCACGCACCTGATCCTCAACGCCGATCGCACCGCCTGCCTCGACGCCGACGGCGACGGTGCGAGCGAGGGTTTGAAGGTGGTCTGCGAGCCGCGGGATGCCGACGAGCGGCTGGTGCCGGCCGCGGGCGACGTGGAGATCGCCGTCTACGAACTTGCCGGTGGCGGGGCCTGCGCCCAGTGGCGGGTGCCGGCCGCGGAGGCGGCCGGCGCCTTCCGCCGCACGTCCCGCGACCGGGGGCTGCAGTTCACGCTCCCCTGGCCCGCCGCGCCACCGGCGGGCGACCATGTGCGGGTGGCGGTGCGGCTCTTGCCACCCGGCGGCAGCCCGCTCGAGGCCGACGTCACGATCAGGACGCGGTAGCGCAGCCGTGATTCCCCGGGCTTGGCGGCCGGGGCTTCATGGGGTCGGAGGTGCTGAGCCGTGCAGGGCCGCGCGGCTTACAGCCCGCGGTCCTCGAGGAAGTTCAGCAGGTCGGCGACGCGGTTGGAGTAGCCCCACTCGTTGTCGTACCAGCTCACCACCTTCACGAAGTTGCCCAGCCCGATCGTGTCCACGGCCGAGAAGATCGAGCTGTGCGGATCGCCCTTGAGATCGGTGGAGACGAGCTCCTTCTCCGTGTACCGCAGGATGCCCTTGAGCGGGCCCTCGGCCGCCTTCTTCATGGCGGCGTTGATGTCGGCCGGGGAGGCCTCCTTGTTCAAGAGCGCGGTGAAGTCCACCACGCTCACCGTCGGCGTCGGCACGCGGAACGCCATGCCGGTGAACTTGCCCTGGAGCGCGGGAATCACCAGGCCCACGGCCTTCGCGGCGCCGGTGCTCGAGGGCACGATGTTGAGGGCCGCGGCCCGGGCGTCCCGCAGGTCCTTGGCGGCCGTGTCGACCGTCTTCTGCGAGTTCGTGTAGGCGTGCACCGTCGTCAGGAGGCCGCGGTCGATGCCCCAGGTCTCGTGGAGCACCTTGGCCACCGGCGCCAGGCCGTTGGTGGTGCAGGAGGCGTTGGAGATCACGTGGTGCTTGGCGGGATCGTACATCTCGTTGTTGACGCCGAGCACGATCGTCAGGTCCTCGTTCTTGGCCGGGGCCGAGATCACCACCTTCTTCACGCTGCCCCGCTTGTGGGCCACGGCCTTGGTGGCGTCGGTGAAGAAACCCGTGCTCTCCACGACCACCTGCACGCCCTGGCTCGACCAGTCGATGGCCCCGGGATCCTTCTCGGCGAAGACCTTGATCTGCTTGCCGTCCACGACGAGGTCGTTGCCCTCGTACGACACCTTCCCCTTGAAGGGGCCGTAGTTGGAGTCGAACTCCAGGAGATGGGCGTTGGTCCTCGCGTCGGTGAGGTCGTTGAGGGCGACCACCTGGACGTCGCCGCTCAAGCCGAACTTCTCGTAGATGGCGCGGTAGGTGAGGCGGCCGATACGACCGAAACCGTTGATGCCGACGCGAATGGACACGGGCGGGCTCCTGGGGCGGGGGCGGCGCGGCCCGCGACGCCGCGGATCCGCACCCGCCGGCCGCACGCGGCGACCGGCAAGGGCGGGGAATATACCGTGCGCCGCCGCGGCCGCTCAATCGGGCCGGGCGAAACGGCCGGTTTCGGGGCCGCGGCCGGCGGCGGTCGCGGGCCGGAGTCTGCTAAGTTGTCCGGGCCGCCATGACCGTCCCGCCCGTCATCCAGCTCGAGCAGGTCAAGAAGTCGTTCCGGCTTCCCGGCGGGGAGACGGTGGACGTGCTCGACGTCCCCGCCTTCGCGGTCGCCGAAGGGGAGCAATGTGCCCTCGAGGGGCAAAGCGGGTCCGGCAAGTCGACCCTCCTCCACGTGATCTCGGGGATCATGCGGCCCGATGCCGGCTGCGTGCGGATCGACGGGCTCGACATCACGCGGCTCTCCGAGGCCCGCCGCGACCAATTCCGGGCCGACAAGCTCGGGCTCGTGTTCCAGCAGTTCAACCTCCTGCCTGGTTTCACGGCCCTGGAGAACGTGCTCGTCGCGATGTCGTTCGGCTCGGGAAAGCCCGACCGCTGGCGGGCCGCCGACCTGCTCGCCTCGGTGGGACTCGCGCATCGCCTGCATCACAAGCCGGCCGAGCTTTCCGTCGGGCAGCAGCAGCGGGTGGCGGTGGCCCGGGCGCTCGCCAACCGGCCGCGGGCGATCCTCGCCGACGAGCCGACGGCCAGCGTGGACGCCGCCCACCAGCGGCAGGTGATCGACCTCGTCCGTGACACCTGCACGGAGCAGGGCGTGGCGCTGCTCCTGGTGACCCACGACCCCGCCGTGGCGGCGGGGTTCCCCCGGCGGCTGCGGCTCGAGGATTTCAATCGCGCGGCGGTGCGGACATGACGCTTCTCGGCATCGCCTGGCGGAACATCCGGCAGCGGCTGGCGACGAGTTCGCTGACGGCGGTCTCGCTCGCGCTCGGCGTGGCGCTGGTCGTGGCCACGCTCGTCACCGGGGCGATCGTCAAGCGGGCCTTCGAGAGCGGCGCGGGGCTGGGCTACAACATGATCGTGGGGGCCAAGGGAAGCCCGCTGCAGCTGGTGCTCAACAGCGTCTACCTGATCAGCAAGCCGATCGAGAACGTTCCCTGGGGCGTCTACCAGGACTTCCTCCCCGCCGCCCGCCGGGCCGACGGCGTCGCCGGCCGGTATGCTGGCAGCGTCGCCGCCGCCGTGCCGATCTGCATGGGCGACTACTACCGCGGCCACCGCGTCGTCGGCACGAACGCCGACTACTTCGAGCGGCTCGCACCGGCCGGCGGCGGGTTTCGCTTCGCCGCCGGCCGCAACCTGCGGGACGAGGCCTTCTTCGAGGGCGTGCTGGGCGCCGGCGTCGCCGCGGCCCTGGGCCTGAAGGTCGGCGACACCTTCGCCCCGACACACGCCGCCGACGACGGCCCCGAACACGACCCCTTCACGGTCGTCGGCATCCTCGCCCGCACCGGCACGCCCGTGGACCGCGGCGTGTACGTGAACATGGAGGGCTTCTACCTGCAGGAGGGTCATGCGAAGCCCGGCGCGGGAGCGGATGCCGGCGGCCCGCCGGAGGGCGCTGCGGCGGGGCGTCCGCGGCCGCTGCCCGCGGCCCAGCGCGAGGTGACCGCGATCCTCGTCGCGACGGCGGCGCTGCCCAACATGCCGCCCGAGCTGATGGCGATGGGGCTGCACCAGTCGCTCAACGAGGGCCGCGACGCCCAGGCCGCGATGCCGGTGCGGGTGATCCGCGAGCTCTTCGACCTGTTCGTCAGGCCGATCGAGCTCGTGCTGCTCCTGGTCACGGCGCTCGTCGTGCTCGTCTCGGCGATCGGGATCCTCGTGAGCATGGTCGGCTCGGCGCTCGAGCGGAGCCGCGACGTGGCGGTGATGCGGGCGTTGGGCGCGCGGCGGGCGCACGTGCTCGTCACGGTGCTCCTGGAGGCGATCATCCTGGCCGTGGGCGGCGGGTTCGTCGGCTGGCTCCTGGGCCACGGCATCGTGGCCGCCCTCGGACCGTGGATCACGGCCAACACGGGCGTCCCGGTGGGCCTGCTCTCGGCGGCCCCGCTGGCGGAACTGCTGCTGGTGCCGTTTTTGGTGGCGCTGGCGATCGCCGCGGCGCTCCTGCCGGCCCTGGCGGCGTATCGAACTGACGTCGCGAAGTGGCTGGGCTGACCGCTACAATCCCGGCATGCGACGTCTCCCGCCGGCTTCCCTGCTCGTGAGCCTCGTGGCCGTGGCCGGACTGGCCACCCGGGCCGCGGCCTGCCCGTTCTGCTCGGCGGTGTCGCTCACCTTCGCGCAGGAGATCGGCCAGAGCCAGGCGGCGGTGATCGCCCGGCTCGTGGAGCCGCCGCCGGCCGCCGCGCTCGCGCCGCGGGCCGAGGGACCGCTGCCCAAGGGGAAGTTCCAGGTGGTCGAGGTGCTCAAGGGCTCCGACCTCGTGGCCGAGGCCGGCCTGCTGGGCGCCGACGCCCAGCCGGTGGAGACGATCCTCCTCGAGGAGAAGCCGGTCGGCTCCCTGTTCCTGCTCATGGGCGTCGAGCCGCCCAACCTGGTCTGGTCGAGCCCGATCCAGGTCGGCGACCGGGCCGTCGCCTACGTCAAAAAGCTCGGCGCGCTTCCCGACAAGGGCCCCGACCGGCTGGCGTTCTTCGAGCAGCATCTCGAGGACGAGGACGACGCGCTCGCCCGGGACGCCTACGACGAGTTCGCCGTCGCCCCGTATGCCGACGTCCGCGGCCTCAAGGACCGGATGGACCCGGCGAAGCTGCTCGGCTGGATCGAGAACCCGAAGGTGCAGGCCAACCGTCGCCGGCTCTACGCCACGATGCTCGGCGTCTGCGGCACGCCGGCCGACGCGGACCGGATCGGGGCGATCCTCGAGGGCAAGACCGCTTCCGGCGAGCCGCTGCCCGCGGAGCAGGCTGAGATCCGCGGCGGCCTCGACGCCCTGATCGCCTGCCACGTCGCCCTCCGCGGCCCCGCGGCGCTCGACCTGGTGGATCGGCTCTTCCTCCGTCGCGCGGACCGCGACGTGCCCTTCGCGGAAACCTACGCGGCGGTGATGGCGCTGCGGTTCCTCGGCGAGGAGTCGGATCTCGTGCCGCGGGAACGGGTGCTCGCGTCGCTGCGGCTGCTGCTCGAGGAGCCGAAGCTCGCCGACCTGGTGATCGCCGATCTGGCCCGGTGGCAGGACTGGTCGGTGGTGGACAGGCTCGTCGCCATCTTCAAGGACGCGCAGGCCGACAACATCTTCGTCCGCGAGCCGATCGTGAACTACCTGCGGGCCTGCCCGCTGCCCGCGGCGGCCGCGGCGGTCGCGGAACTGGAGACGATCGACCCCGAGGCCTGCCGCCGCGCGGCCACGCTCGCCGGCCTCGCCGCCGCGATCGCCCCGCCGCCCGCCACCGCGACCGACACCGATGACGACCCCGGGGCGAGCGCTCGGCCCGACCCCGCGCCGCCACCCGATCCGCAGGCCGAGGACGATCGGGCGCTCGCCCGGCGGATCGCCCCGGTGATCGGCGCCGAGGAAGGGACGGCCGAGCCGGCCGAGCCGGCCGCCATGGAGCCGGCCGTCGGGCCGGCGGCCGCCGCGAGCCGCTGGAACTGGAAGTGGCCGGCGTGGGTGGCCGCCGTGGCCTTGATCGCGGTCGTCTCGCGGCTGCTGCTTCGGCCGGGAACGGGCGGCCGGCCGGCGGTGTAAGATTCCGGGAGCGGCCGCCGGCGCGGCCCGCACGCTGGAGTTTGCCATGTCCACCGGGCTGTTCGAGGCGCCGCCGGCCGTCGCCGTCCGCGACACCGGCGGCGCGGAGGATGCCGACTATCGCGCGCTCTCCGGGGTGGCGATCGCCGCCGCCGTGCTCGCCCTGCTGGCGCCGCTGGCCTTCCTCGACTGGTGGCTGGCGGTCGTGCCCGTCGTCGGCATGGCCCTCGGCTCGGTGGCCCTGCGGGACATCGCCCGCCGGCCCGCGGCCCTCACCGGCCGGCCGCTGGCCGTGGCCGCGATCCTCGTCTCGGCGGTAGCGCTGGCCGGCGGCCTCTTCCGGCTCGCCACCGTCTACGCCGCCGAGCTGCCGGCGGGCTTCGAGCGGCTCTCCTACGCGGCGCTCCAGCCCCTGCCCGGCGACCCGGCCGACGCGGTTCCCGAGACGGCGCTGGCCGCGGCAGGCCGCGACGTGCTCCTCAAGGGCTACATGTATCCCGGCAATCAGACGCGGGGCATCCGCCAGTTCCTCCTCGTCCGCGACCAGGGCGACTGCTGTTTCGGCGGCAACCCGAAGATCACCGATCGCGTGCTCGTGCAGATGGCCGATCCCGTCGGGATCGAGTTCACCTCCCGGCTGGTGAAGATCGCGGGCCGGTTCCACGTGCGGCCGGCCGGCGCGCCGGAGATCGGCGGCGGGGTCCTCTATCACATCGAGGATGCCCGCGCTCGCTAGCCGGCCGGGAAGCCATGCCGCGGAGCCCGATCCTCCTTGCGTG
>JBIPLS010000120.1:0-10699 GCA_044368305.1 Pirellulales bacterium | reverse complement strand
CCTGCTCGCCCACGATCGGCAGCATCGCCGACCGCTGCCGCTCGATCGTCACCGGCTTGGCGATCTCGTAGCGGAAGAGTTCGCCCAGGTTCGAGCCCGCCGCCATGCTCTGGATGCTGGCGGCGCCGGCGAGCATTTTTCCTGCCTCGCTGCTGGGAGCAGCAGGATCCTGGGCCTGTTCGCGTTTGTTGCTGCGACCGAACGCCGACGCGCGTTTGGCGTCTGCCTTCAGGGCGCGGAGAGCGGGCTGCTCGTCGGCCGGGACGGCAGCGACGGCAGCGAACTCCCCGTTTGCGTTCGCCAGGTCCTGTCCGTAGAGCTGCGGCATGAGGGAGGCGTAGAGCTCCGGCATGACCTGGGGCCGGGGCACGTAGAGCGGCTGGTAGAGATCCATGCGGAACGAGATCGGCCGGCCGCTGACGAGCGTCATCGTCACGTCCTTCCAGTCCTGGTCGGTGGTGTTCTCCACGATCGCCCAGCCCTGCAGGAGCGCCTTCGCCTTCGCGTCTCCCGCCGCCACGTCGTCCACCACGAGCCGGTAGCTGGTTTTCCAGAGCGGCGACTCCTGCACGTAGCCCACCCGCACGTCCCGCGGGCCCTTCCCCGCGAACTGCAGCGTCACCGCCTTCTTGTCGTTGTCGTGCCCCAGGGCGAGCACCGCGAGGGCCTTTTCCAGCTCGCCCTGGAGCCGCGGATCGATGAGCTTGATCCGCGTGACCGTGTCGAGGGCGATCGTCTTGAGTCCGTCGGCCGTGAGCAGCGTGACGAACTCCTTCTCCACCGTCTTGTTCTCGCCCGCCGGCACCGTCCGCTTCTCCACCCCCACGATCGTGCCCGTCGCCGGCGTGGCGGCGTCGATCTCGATCTTCTCGCCCCGCAGCCGCGCGAGGATCTGGCCCATCGAGGGGTTGTCGGTGAGGTTCACGGCGAACGTGCCGAGCGTCTTCGTGATCGGGTCGCGGGAGGCGTAGCTGACGGTCGAGACCGTGCCGCCCCCCAGGTCCTCGAGGACCATGCTCTTGAGCAGGTCGTTGATGTCGTCGGCCGCGAACTTCATCTCCACCGAGGCGTCGTCGGTGACCTTGCCGGCGTGCTGGAAGAACCCGACGCCGGAGGTGAAGAGGACGACCTTCTTGAGCGGCAACGCCTCGGCGGCCGGCTGCGGCTCGGCCCCCGAGGCCGAGGACTGCGAGAACGCGGCCAGCGACAGGCCCAGGCAGAGGGCCACGGCGAGCAGGGGGACGGGCGACATGGGAGGGCTCCGCGAGGGGTATGGCGATGGTCTACCCACTTTGGATGCGCCGGGGGCCGAAAAAGTTCCCGGCGGTCGGAGAAATTTTTTCGCCGGGCGAGAATCGCGGTTTTTTCGGGAAAAATAGGTTATTCCGGCGGCCCCGGGCCGCGGCCGGCCGGTTGCCGGGGCCCGGCCGGGCGCCCCGCACCGACTCAGCCCGCGAACGGCTCGAGGGTGGCGATGCCGCCTTCCATGGTCAGGGCGGCCAGCGGGGTGCCCTCGGGCACCGGCGTGATCCCGTCGCGGCGGGTCAGCGAGAGCCTCGTCTGGCGCCCCATGTGAGCGGCCAGTTCCGTTTCCAGTTCCTTCTGCCGGGCCTCCGGGAGCTTGGTAAAGGCCTCGCGGCCACGGCACTTGGGGAACGCCCGGCAGCCGAGCCAGGGCCCGCGCTTGCCGTCGCGGAGGTTCATCATCTCGCCGCACTTGGGGCAGGCGATGTCGGTGACCAGCGGCGGTGGCGCCGGGAACTTGACGTTTCCCTTGCGATCGAGATTGAGGATGAAGGACGGCGGCTCCGCCGGGGCATCGGCCGCCTTCCTGCCTTTGGGCTTCGGCGGCCGCGGCTTGTCCTCGACGAGGAAGTCGCCGAAGCGGCCCGTCCGCTTCACCATCGGCACACCCGCCGGGGAGAGCAGGTCGATCTGCTCCGGCAGGAGCGGCCGCCGCTGCCGGTCCACCGGCATCGCGAACGTACAGGCGGGCCTCTCCTTCGGCTTGGCCTTCTTGGCCCGGGCCTTCTTGCCCTTGGCGGGCTTCGCGGCCGGGGCCGGCTCCTCGATGATCTTCTCGTTGTAGCCCGAGCAGGAGAGAAACTCCCCCTTGCCGCCGAGGCGGAACTCGAGCCGGCGGCCGCACTGCGGGCACTTCCAGGGGGATGGATCCGACTTGGCCTTCTCGTGCGGCTCGTTGGCGGCGTCCCCGAGTTTCGGCGTCAGCTCGTCGTAGAACTCGTGGAGCATCTCGGTCCAGCGCTTCGTGCCCTGGGCCACCTGGTCGAGTTCCCGCTCGATCTCCCGCGTGTAGCCGATCTCGATGAACTGGTCGCGGAAGCCCCGCTTGAGGAAGCCCGTCACCGCCTCGCCGATCGCCGTGGCGTGGAAGCGGCGATCCTGCTGCGTCACGTAGCCCCGCTTCTCGATGACGTTGATGATGCTGGCGTAGGTGGAGGGGCGGCCGATCCCCTCCTCCTCCATTTTCTTGACGAGCGTGGCCTCGGTGTAGCGGGGCGGCGGGGCTTGGAACTTCTGCCGCGGCTCGATGTCGATCGGGGCGAGCACGGCCCCCTTGGCGAACTCGGGCAGCACCTGGTCGCCGTCGTCGCGGGGCACGCCGGCGACGCGATAGAAGCCGTCGAACTTGAGCACCCGGCCGTGGGCCTTGAAGACCGCCCCGGTGTCGCGGTCGGTCCGCCGCAGCCGCACGCTGGTGGAATCCCACTCGGCGTCGGTCGCCTGGCAGGCCAGGAAGCACTGCCAGATCAGGCGGTAGAGCTTCAGCTGCTCGTCGGTGAGGGCCGCCGCGATCTGGTCGGGCTCGCGGAAGGCGTCGGTGGGCCGGATCGCCTCGTGGGCCTCCTGGGCGCTCTCGTTGCTGCTGGAGTAGGCCCGCGGCGCGGCCGGCACGTACTTCGCCCCGAGCCGCTGGTCGAGGTAGCGGCGGGCCATGTCGATCGCCTCGCGGGACAGGTTCGTGGAGTCGGTCCGCATGTAGGTGATCAGGCCGACGCGGCCCTCGCCCGGGATGTCGATGCCCTCGTAGAGCTGCTGCGCGATCCGCATCGTGCGGTCGGTGGACATGCCGAGGCGGCTGGAGGCGGCCTGCTGGAGCGTGCTGGTGATGAACGGCGGGAAGGGGCGGGACTTGGTCCGCGTGACGTCGATCGACTCGACGGTGTAGCGGGCGGCCGGGTCGGGCCGGCCCGTGAGCCGGACGACGTTGCGGCCGCGGCCCTTGCCCGACGCGTCCTCGTGCCGCTCCATGCGGACGTCGACCAGCCCGGCGGCGGCGGCGGCGGCCTCCACCGGCGGCAGGAGATCGACGGCGGAGGTGTTCTCCGCCTCGATCCGCACCGGCTTGCCCGCCACCTCGACCAGGTCGCACGACAGCGACTCGTGGTCCGTCAGCCAGGCCATGCGCTCGCGGACCAGCGGCGGCCGTCCCCGCTCGTCGCGGCGGGCCATGAACGCCCTCCACTCCTCGTGCAGGGCCGCCGAGCGGGCGGCGGCGAAGGTCAACGCCGCAGTGATCTCCCACGACTCCGCCGGCGTGAAGTCGCGAATCTCCTGCTCCCGCTCGACCACGATCCGGGTGGCCACGCTCTGCACCCGGCCGGCCGACAGGCCGCCGGCCACCTTCTTCCAGAGGATCGGCGAGACCTGGTAGCCGACGATCCGATCCACGATGCGGCGGGCCTGCTGGGCCTCGACCCGGGGCATGTTGATGGCCCGCGGCGACTGGAAGGCCCGCTGCACCTCGCTCTTCGTGATCGCGTCGAACGTCACCCGCTTGGCGCGGGACGGATCGACCCCCAGGACCTGCGTGAGGTGCCAGGCGATCGCCTCGCCCTCGCGGTCGAGGTCGGTGGCGAACCACACGTCGCTGGCCCCCTTGGCGAGCTGCCGCAGCTCCGTGACCGTCTTGGCCTTGTCGCGATCGACCTCGTAGGTGGGGGCGAAATCGTGCTCCAGGTCGACGCCGGGCACGGGCTGCTTGGTGCCCTTGGGCGCCTTGCTCGGCAGGTCGCGGATGTGGCCGATCGACGCCTTCACGACGAACCCGCTGCCCAGGTATTTCTCGATCGTCTTCGCCTTGGCGGGGCTCTCCACGATCACGAGCTGGTAGTCGCCCGCCGGGCTACGGCCGGCGGCGGAGGGCTTGCGACGCGATGGGGAGCTCTTCTTGGCCATGCGATGGTGATCGCCCCGCGAAGCGGGGCTTTGGGATTGGCGCAGTCGGGGCCGGCGCTACAATCGGCGGCCTGCCGCGAGTCGGACAGCGTTACCCTGCCCTCTCTTGCCTTGTCAAGTCTCGGGCCCGCGGCCCCCGGGGTTCGTGCCCTTCAGTCCACAGGCGGTGCCATGGCCGGCTCTTTCGACATTTTCCGCAGGAATCAGAAGGCCGCGCTGGCCGCGCTGGCGATCATGGCCATGATCGCGTTCTTCGTCCTGCCCCCCTTCCTGCAGATGGGCGGAGCCAGCGGGGGGAGCGATCCGGTGGTCGTTTCCTGGCAGGGAGGCGAACTGCGGGAGAGCGGGCTGCGGCGGGCCGTCGACATGCGGGCGGTGCTCAACCGGTTCCTCGCGGAGTCGGCCATGGTCGCCGGCCGGGACCCGTCCCGGATCCGGCTCCCGCCCGACGGCGAGCAGGCGGTCGTGATGACCGAGATCCTGGCCCGGGAGGCGGCGGCCAACGGCATCGTGGTGAACGACGCCGCGATCAACGATTTCCTCGGCCTGTGGACGGCCAACCTCGTCCGTAAGGAGCAGTTCGACCAGATCATCGGCCGCCTCCCCATGCGGGTCAGCCAGCACGACGTGTTCGAGGCCCTGCGGTCGTGGCGGGCCGCGCAGTACATGGAGTCGCTGTTCCAATCGGGCTTCTCCGGCGGCGATCCGCCCGGCTGGCGGTGGGACTATTTCCGGCGGCTGGAGCAGTCGGCCACGGTCGAGGCGGTGCCCGTCGTGGCCGAGTCGCTCGCCGCCGAGGTGGCGGCGCCGTCCGAGGCGACGCTGCGGGCCTTCTTCGAGGCGCACAAGAACGACCTGCCGGAGGCGCGGAGCGCCGACCCGGGTTTCCGCGAGCCCCACCGGGTGAAGTACGAGTACCTCGTGGCCAAGGTGGAGGCCTTCGAGACGGCTGCCACGGCCAATGTCACCGAGGAGCAGATCGTCGACCACTACGAGAAGAACAAGACGTCGCTCTACCGGGCCGCGGCCGAGAAGGCCGACGGGCAGGATGCCGCAGGGGCGGGCGCGGAGGCGGCCGAGAAGCCCGCGGCCGAGGGGACCGAACCGCGTCGTCCGCAGGACGAGAAGCCTGCCGCACCGGCCGATGCGACGCCGCCGCCGGCGGCCAAGATCGACAAGGGGGCGGCCGTGAGTCGGTCGCCGTTCGTGGCGGCTTCGTTCCGGCAGCCGGCCGCCGGCGAAACCGCGACGAGCGGCACCGGCCAGGCCCCGCCGGCCGGCCAGTCGGCGACGCCGCAGGGCGGCAAGCCCTCCACCACGCCGGCGGGCGACGGCGCCGACGGGAAGGGCGACGCCCCGGCCGCCGATGCGGCTGCATTCCAGCCCCTGGATGAGGTGCGGGAGGAGATCCGCAAGCGGCTCGCCCGGCAGGAAGCGGACAAGCGGATCGACGCCGTGTTCTCCGCGATCGCCAATGACGTGAGCCGCTACGCCGAGTCCTACGTGCTCTGGCAGGCCCGCGGCGAGGCCACGGGCGCGGCCGCGCCGACGCCACCCGACATCGACAAGATCGCCGCGGCGCAGAACCTCGAGGCGGGTCGCTCGGAACTCGTCTCCGCCGACCAGGCCGTGGCGGCCGGACCGCTGGGCGGCAGCTTCGAACTCGTCCCCGACGCCTCCAGCCGGTTCGGCATCCGACAGCAGCGCTGGCTCGACATGATCTTCACACCGGGCGCCCTCACGCTCCGGCCCGTCACGTCGCGGGACTTCGAGGGCAACCGCTACATCTCCTGGAAGACCGAGGATCAGCCCGAGTTCACCCCCACCTTCCAGAACGCCCGCGAGGACGTGGAGCGGGCCTGGCGGATCGTGGAGGCCCGCGGGCTGGCCCGCCAGAAGGCCGAGGAGATCGCCCGCCAGGCCGAGGCCGGCCGGCAGACGCTGGCGGCGGTCGTGGCCGGCCGGCAGGGACTCGAGGCCAGACAGGTGGGGCCGTTCACCTGGCTCACGCAGGGCACCGTGCCGCTGCAAGCGCTTCCCTCGCTCTCGGAGCCGGAGGGCATCTCGATGCCGGGCGAGGAGTTCATGCAGGCCGTCTTCGCGCTCCAGCCCGGCGGCACGGCCGTCGCGTTCAACGAGCCGCGGACGGTGTGCTACGCGCTGCGGCTGGAGAGCCTGGAGCCGCCGATCGAGAAGCTCCGCGAGCGGTTCCTGCAGGACAGCGGCGACCAGCGACGGCTGGCGATGGTGGCGCAGCGGGAGGCCTCGCGGGCCGCGGCCGCCTGGGTCGAGACCCTGGAGAAGCGGCACGCGCTCACCTGGCACCGCGAGCCGCGGTGACGTCCGCGGTCAGGCCCGGCGGGGCTTGAGGACGACCACCGCGAGCGGTGGGAGCGCGAGTGCGACCGAGTGCTCGCGGCCGTGGTGCGGCACGGGCTGGGCCGCGATAACGCCGCCGTTGCCGAGGTTCGAGCCGCCGTAGAAGGCGGAGTCGCCGTTGAACACCTCGTCGTAGAGGCCGCCGCGGGGCACGCCCAGCCGGTAGCCCGGCCGCGGCACGGGCGTGAAGTTGCAGCACACGACGACGAAGTCGTCGGGGTCGGCGGCGCGGCGGACGAAGGCCAGGACGCTGTCCTGCCAATTGTGGCAGTCGATCCACTCGAAGCCGCGGCCGTCGAAGTCGAGTTCGTGGAGCGACCGCTCGGCCCGCACCAGCCGGTTCAGGTCGGCCACCGCCCGGGAGAGGCCCTGGTGGCTGTCGTGCTCGAGCAGGTGCCACTGCAGGCTCTCGTCGAAGTTCCACTCGTGCCACTGCCCGAACTCGCCCCCCATGAAGAGCAGCTTCTTGCCGGGGTGGCACCACATGTAGGCGTAGAGCAGCCGGAGGTTCGCGAACTTCTGCCACAGGTCGCCCGGCATCTGGTCGAGGAGCGATCCCTTGCCGTGCACGACCTCGTCGTGGGAGAGCGGGAGGACGAAGTTCTCGTGGAAGGCGTAGATCAGGCTGAAGGTCAGCTCGTCGTGGTGATACTTGCGGTGCACGGGATCGTGCCGCATGTACCGCAACGTGTCGTTCATCCAGCCCATGTTCCACTTCAGGCTGAAGCCGAGCCCGCCCACGTAGGTGGGCCGCGACACGCCCGCCCAGGCGGTGGATTCCTCGGCGATCGTCAGCGTGCCGGGGAAGTGCCGGTGGACCTGCACGTTGAAGGTCTTGAGGAAGTCGATGGCCTCGAGGTTCTCGCGGCCGCCGAAGCAGTTCGGCTCCCACTCGCCTTCCTTGCGGCTGTAGTCGAGATACAGCATCGAGGCCACGGCATCGACCCGCAGGCCGTCAACGTGGTAGCGGTCGAGCCAGAACAGCCCGCTCGACACCAGGTAGTTGGCCACCTCGTTGCGGCCATAGTTGAAGATCAACGTGCCCCAGTCGGGATGCTCCCCCTTGCGGGCGTCCTCGTGCTCGTAGAGCGCGGTGCCGTCGAAGCAGCGCAGGCCGTGCCCGTCCTTGGGGAAGTGGGCCGGCACCCAGTCGATGAGCACGCCCACGCCCGCCCGGTGCAGGGCGTCGATCAGCGACATCAGGGCCTGCGGCGGTCCGAACCGGGCGGTGGCGGCGAACAGGCCGATCGTCTGGTAGCCCCAGCTGGCGGAGAGCGGGTGCTCCGACGGCGGGAGGAACTCCACGTGCGTGAACCCCATCTCGACGACGTAGGGGACGAGTTCCCGTTCCAGGTCGGCGTAGGTGAGCCAGCGGTGCGGGTCGTCGCCCGGCCGCCGCCAGCTGCCGAGATGCACTTCGTAGACGTTGAGCGGCGCGGCGAGGGCGTCGCGTTCCGCCCGGCGGGCCATCCAGTCGTCGTCGCGCCACCGGTAGGCGTGCAGATCGACGACCATCGACGCGGTGCGGGGCGGCACCTCCGCGCCGAAGCCGTAGGGATCGCAGCGGTCGGAGTGAGAGCCCTGGGCGTGGACCCGGTACTTGTAGAGCGTGCCGGGACCGATCCCGGGCACGAACAGCTCCCAGATCCCCGACGGGATCCGCTTGTGCATGCGGTGCCGGCCGCCGTCCCAGCCGTTGAAGTCGCCGACCACGCTCACGGCATCGGCGTTGGGGGCCCAGACGGCGAAGTTCACGCCGGCCACGCCGTCGGCCTCGTGGAGCTGGCCGCCGAGCTTCTCGTAACTCTTCCAGTGGCGGCCCTCGCCGAGGAGGTGCAGGTCGAAGTCGGTGAGCATGGCGGGCCGCTGGGGGGGAAGGGACCATCCAATCGTTGCCCATGGTAAGGTCACGCGCGGCGGGATTTCCCGCGGCCGCCACGCCTTGGCGTGCCGGATGTGAGGGCTGGGAGGCCGCCGACGCGGCGCACGATGGGCTACGAGCGGTTTTCACCGGTGCCGCGGCGGATCGACGTGGGCGGGACGGCGTTCACGGTCTGGGAGCCGCCCGACATCGACGCCCTCATCGACGAGGAGGCCTTCGCCCGCGACGAGCGGATTCCCTACTGGGCGCACGTCTGGGAGTCGGCGGTCGTGCTGGCGGAGGATCTGGCGGTCGGCAGCGGTGCGGGCCTCACGCTGCTGGAACTCGGCTGCGGCATCGGCCTGCCCGCGATCGTGGCGGCGCGGCAGGGCTTCGCCGTCACGGCCAGCGACTACGAGGAGGACGCCCTGGAGGCCGTTCGCTACAACGCCGACCGCAACGGTGCGCACGGCCTGGCCGTGAGGCTGCTCGACTGGCGGGCACTGCCGGCCGACTTCGGCACGTTCGACCGCGTGGTGGCGGCCGACGTGCTCTACGAGCGGCACCATGCCATGGCCCTCGCCGGCGTCCTGGCCCGCACGCTCGCCCCGACGGGGCGCGGGATCGTCGCGGACCCGGGCCGGGCCCGGGCCGTGGACTTCGAGCCCGCCTGCCGCGCGGCCGGCCTGGCCATGGAACGGGTGCCGGCCCGCCGGCCGCGGGCCGCGACCGGCGGGCCGGAGATCGATCTGTACGTGGTCAGGCGTGGGACGACCTGAGGGCTTCGTCACGCCCAACGCCGGCCTCCGGGGGCCTGAGTTCGCGCGCCGGCACGCTCGCGATCCTCACACCGACCCGCTCGCCTGGCCGCCGTGATGCACTCGGGTGGCCCAACCCCGGCTCGCGGGCGGCATGAGTTCGCTCGCTGGCACGCTCGCGATCCTCACGCCGACCCGCTCGCCTGACCGTTGCGGCTGCGGGCACGATGGATCGCTCACGCGACCAGCTTCATCTCCGGCACCTCGCCCGTGATGCCGATCACGAACTCCTCGAAGATCTTCATGTCGAGGGCCGACGCGGTCTCGGCCTCGGGATGGAACTGCACGCCGATCGCCGTCCAGTTCTCCACGCAGCTCTCGATGGCCTCGACGACGCCGTCCGGCGCCCGGGCCGTGACCTTGAAGCTCGCGGCCACGTCGTCGATCGCCATGTGGTGCATGCTGTTGACGCGGATCTCGCCGTCGCCGTAGACCCGCTCCATCACGGTGCCGGCCTCGACCACGAGGGCGTGGCGGTGGGCCAGGTCGGTCGGATCCTTGTGGGGGATCGCCTTCGGCAGATCCTCGGGGATGTGGAGGAACAGCGTACCCCCCGCGGTGATGTTGAGGAGCTGCATGCCGCTGCCGATCGCCAGCACCGGCATGTGGCGGGCGCAGATGTGCTTGGCCAGCAGGCGGTCGAAGTCCTCGCGGCGAGCATCCATGGGCCGAACCGCGGGATGCGGCATGTACCCGTCGCGGCGCGGGTCGAGGTCGGCCCCGCCGACGAGCACGACACCGTCGAGCAGGTCGAGGAGCCGGACGACGTCGTCCTCCTCGGCCAGGGGCGGCAGGATCACGGGAATTCCCCCGGCGGCGGTAATGCCGTCGTAGTAGCCCGCGGCCACGAACGACAGGGCGGCGTGCTCCTTGCGGGTGGAACGGTAGTCGGTGTTGATGCCGATGAGGGGCTTGGCGGCCATGGGTCCTCCTGACGCTGCTGATCCGATCTCCGCCGGCTCCCATCCATGGGAAACCGGTGCCGCGGGGTCGCGACGGCGGCGAAACTACCGGGCGTCAACCGCAGAACAAGGATTTTTTCGATTTTGTGGTGCGAGAACGGGCCAAACCACAACATTCGGTGCTAGCACGCCCCGTGCTAGCAGATTCCGCGGGGTATGGACCGCTCACGACCATGAAGCCCCCGGCGCGAGCCGGGGTATCGGTTGGAAGTTCCCAGGACGCTCGCCGGCGCGGGGTTGCCCGTGCCCCGTCGCCGGACGTTCGCTGCGCCCATCCTGGGCTCCACTCACTCGGAGGCGTCTGCGCTCCGACATCCTGTCTCCGCTGGCCGCCTACGCCGGCTCTCAGAGCACGGGCAACCCCGCGCCTCCCGTACGGCGCTGCGGCCCGATCGACGCTTGGAACGGCGGTCTCCGATCGTCGAATCCGCGTTCGCCACGATTCCGGCTTTCACGCCGGAATCCACCGGGCCTTCTCG
>JBIPLS010000261.1:0-2528 GCA_044368305.1 Pirellulales bacterium | reverse complement strand
AAACCTATCCAAGGTTCTGGAATTGGTCGGACGCCGCGGTTGATCGGGCCATGCTGTTCGGGCAGCTGGAGACCGTGTTCGGCTGGCCGATCCACGTCGGCCCGTCCGCCGACCCGGCGAAGGGTGCAAATACCCGCAGCCTCGCGAACTTCCCCTGCCAGGCCCACGGCGCCGAGATGCTCAGGCTCGCCTGCTGCATGCTCGTGGAGGCCGGGGTCGGCGTCTGCGCACCCATCCATGACGCCGTGCTCATCGAGGCGACCGCCGCCACGATCGACGCTGAGGTGGATCGAGCCCGGAGGATCATGGGCGAGGCCTCGCGGATCGTCCTCGGCGGGTTCGAGATCGGCACCGACGCCACGATCGTGCGATACCCAGACCGCTACGGCGACGAGGAGGGCGAGGCGTTCTGGAACACTGTCATGCGGCTGGCTGGGCCGCTGCCGGCAGGTGCCGCATGAGCGACGTGAACATCGACGCGTTTCGGCTCGTGACGTCGCCGGTCGTGCCCAAGGCCGTCCGAGCCGCCCCACCGCGACACCGCCGCGACGAAACCTTCCTCGCCGGCGGGGCGCCGATGTGGTGGCTGCGGTGCGCATGCGCCTCTGGCAAGGCGGCGTTGGCGACGGGGATCGCGCTGTGGTTCGCGCGGGGTCTCCGACGCGGGCAGCCCGGGCCAATCAAGCTCAACGCCGCCGTCCGCAAGCAGATGGGCCTGTCCAACGACCAGGCCCACCGCGGCCTGCACGCGCTTGCCCGCGGGGGCCTCGTCGCCATAGCTCGCGGCGGCCGTGGCCGCTGCCCCGAGGTGGAAATCATCACCGCGCGACCAGACCTTCAGGAACCCCACGACGCCGTCACAGGAGGCACCGTATGCCCAATCAGTCGCCATTCACGCTGACCTCGCCGGAGCGGGTAATCGAGCCACTCGCCCTGCGGCCGCGGGACGCCGCCAGGGCGCTCGGCATATCGGAGCGGTTGCTCTGGGACTGGACCCGCACCGAGGGTGTTCCACATGTCCGCATCGGCAACGTCGTGCTGTATCCCGTGGAGGTCTTGAAGAACTGGTTGGCCACCAAGGCGATCACGACGGAAGACGACGCCGGCGAATGCCCGTAGCACAGCTCGACGATTTTTCTGGCGGCTCGGTACAAAGGTCATCACGGCGAGAGGAGGGCGTATATGGCGAGCATAGGTCGGCTGAAATCCCGTAGTGCAAGCGGACGCCCCACGTGGCGGGTGCAGTTCGTCGCAGGCGACGGCACGCGGCGGGCCGTGTATCTTGGCGCGGTCACGAAGAAGGCCGCCGAGGTCTGGCTGAATCGCGTCGAGCAGCTCAACGCGAGCGCGATCGCCGGCGTAGCGATCGATACGGACCTCGCGGGCTGGGTGGCGAGCCTGCCCGCGGTGTCGCACGAGAAGTTGGCCAGCGTGGGGCTGGTCGAGCCGCGCGTTGGCTCCCGCGAAAAACGCACCGTGGGCCATCTGGCCAAGATGTTCGTCGAGCGGTCGGCCGGGAAGCCGGCGACGATCCGCGGGTTCAACCAGACGCTCGAGTCGCTCAAGGAGTTCTTCGGCACCGACACGCTCGTGGCCGCGGTGACCGCCGAGGGCGCCGACGACTGGCGCACCTGGGTCGTGAAGGACAAGAAGGGCAGTGGTCGCCGGAAGAAGAAGCGGACCACCGACGACAACCGGCTGTCGCCCCCGACGGTGGCAAAGCGTGTGAGCGTGGCGAAGCAGGTGTTCCGCGCCGCGGTGCGCTGGGGGTGGATCGACAAGAGCCCGTTCGACGGCCTACGGCCCGGCTCGCAGGCGAACCCTGCCCGTGCCCGCTACATCCCGCTGAAGACGATCAGGGACGTTCTGGACGCTTGCCCGTCGATCGATTGGAAGTTGATCGTTGCCCTGTCACGAATGGCCGGCCTCCGGTGCCCGTCGGAGATCGGCTCGCTGACGTGGGACGCCATCAACTGGGAGAGGGGCGGGCTGACGGTGCTGGCGAAGAAGACGGAGCACCACGGCGGCGACCACGCCGTGCGCATCGTGCCGATCTGCCCCGAGCTGCGGGCGATCTTGGCCGACGCCTTCGAGCGGGCGGAGCCGGGGTCGACCCTCGTGGTGCCGTCGGCCGCCAGGGCGACCGTGAACCTTCGCACGCACCTCGAGCGGATCATCACCAAGGCCGGGCACAAGCCCTGGCCGCGGCTCCTCCAGAACCTCCGGGCCTCATGCGAGACCGACTGGGTGGAGGAGTACCCGGCCCACGTCGTCGCCCCGTGGCTCGGACACTCGCCGAAGGTCGCGGCCCAGCACTATTTGATGTCCCGCGAGCACCACTTCGAGCACGTGGTGAACGGCGGTGCGGCGACCGCGGCAACGAGCGCGGAAACGGCGGCCCAGGGGCCGCCGCCGTGCGACGCAGATTGCAGCGCACCTGCGACGCATTTGGCGACGCAGCAGGCGTCCGCGCGGGACAGCGCGCCCTCGCACGAAACGACAGAACCCGCGGCAGCCACTCGGGTTAC
>JBIPLS010000119.1:0-10796 GCA_044368305.1 Pirellulales bacterium | reverse complement strand
GTATGCTTCCCCGACCATCGTGCGGTGGCCGTCGCCGGTCCGGGTGACGTGACCGCAGACCGCACGCTGCCAACGAATCGAAAGGAGCTCGGATCGTGATCGTCGGGGTGCCCAAGGAGACGAAGCACGACGAATACCGCGTGGCCCTGCTGCCGGTGGGCGTCGAGGAACTGGTCCGCTGCGGCCACGAGGTGCTCGTGGAGCACGGTGCGGGCACCGGGTCGGGCCTGGCCGACGAAGCCTATGCGGCCTGCGGGGCGACGCTCGTGGGCTCCGCCGCCGAGGTCTTCGGCCGGGCCGACATGATCGTCAAGGTGAAGGAGCCGCAGCGACCCGAACTGGCGCTCATCCGCCGCGGCCAGACCGTCTTCACCTACTTCCACTTCGCGGCCGACCGCGGGCTCACGGAGGGTTTCCTGGCCACCGGTGCGACCGCCGTGGCCTACGAGACCTTGCGGGACGACCGCGGCCGGCTGCCGCTCTTGATTCCGATGAGCGAGGTGGCCGGGCGGATGAGCATCCAGGAGGGGGCGAAGTATCTGGAGCGGCCGCAGATGGGCCGCGGCATCCTCCTCGGCGGCGTGCCGGGCGTCGCGCCGGCCAACGTACTCGTCCTCGGAGCGGGCTCCGTGGGTGCCAACGCCGCCAAGGTAGCCGCCGGCTTCGGCGCCAACATCGCCCTGCTCGACACGAACCTCGAGCGGCTCCGCTACCTCGACGACGTCACGCCCCCCAACATCGATTGCCTCTACTCCGACCGGCACACGATCCGCGAGCGGCTCGGCTGGGCCGACCTGGTGGTGGGCAGCATCCTCATCCCCGGGGCCCGGGCGCCGCACCTCGTGGAGCGGGACGACCTCAAGTTGATGAAGCCGGGCGCGGTGATCATCGACGTGGCGATCGATCAGGGGGGCTGCGTGGCCACGAGCCGGCCCACGACGCACGCCGACCCGACCTACGTGGTGGACGACGTCGTCCACTACTGCGTCACCAACATGCCGGGCGCCGTGGGCCGCACCAGCACCTTCGCCCTGTGCAACGCCACGCTGCCCTACATCCTGCAGCTCGCCGCCGCGGGCGTGGAGAAGGCCGCCGTGGAGAGCGCCGCGATCCGCTCGGGCGTCAACGTCCTCCACGGCCGGCTCGTGCAGCCCGCCGTGGCGGCCGCCTTCGGGCTGCCGTGCGAAAAGCTGGCCGCGTGAGCCGATGACGATCCCGGCCTCGCTCCGTTGGCAGGGAGACGTCGGCGGACGACTGGAGATCCTCGACCAGACGCTGCTGCCGGTGCGGCTGGAATGGATCTCCTGCGGAGACGTGGACACCGTCGTGGAGGCGATCCGCAGTCTGCGGGTGCGGGGCGCCCCGGCGATCGGCATCGCGGGCGCCTACGGCCTGGCCGTGGCGGCCGGGGAGGCGGTGCGGGACCGGCTCGCGCCGGAGGCCGCCCGCGGACACGTGCTCGCCCGCGGGGAGCAGCTCGCCACCGCGCGTCCCACGGCCGTGAACCTGCGCTGGGCGGTGGCCCGGTGCCTGGACGACGTCGCCGCCCTGCCTCCACATACGGACGCCGCCGCGCTCGCCGCCGCGCTCCTGGCCGCTGCCCGGGCGATCCACGACGAGGACCGCCGGCTGTGCGCGGCGATCGGCCGCCACGGGGCGCCGCTCCTCGGCGATGGTGGCGTGCTCACCCACTGCAACGCCGGGGCGCTCGCCACCGGTGGCGACGGCACGGCGCTGGCGATGATCACGACCGCCTGGGAGCAGGGGCGGAAGCTCGAGGTGTTCGCGGACGAGACGCGACCACTCTTCCAGGGCGCCCGGCTCACGGCCTGGGAGCTCGTCGCCCGCGGGATTCCGGTCACCGTGCTCGTGGACGCGGCCGCGGGGCAGTTGTTGCGCACCGGCCGGATCGCGGCCTGCGTCGTCGGTGCCGACCGGATCACCGCCCGCGGCGACGTGGCCAACAAGATCGGGACCTACCCGCTGGCCGTCCTGGCGGCGGCGCACGACGTGCCCTTCTACGTCGCGGCGCCGTCGAGCACCTTCGACCTGGCGATCGAGGACGGGGCGGAGATCCCGATCGAGGAGCGGGCGGCGGACGAGGTGCTGCGGCCCCTCGGGGTGCAGGCGGCTCCTACCGGCGCCCGGGCCTACAATCCCGCCTTCGACGTGACGCCCGCCCGGCTGATCCGCGGGATCGTCACCGAGCGGGGCGTGATCGCGCCCGTCACCCGGGAAAACGTCCTCGCCATGATGCGGCCGGCGGCGCGGTAGACTCGTCGTCCGCCCGCGAGATCCCCATGCCAGCCAGCGAATCGAAGCCGCACACGTCCCGTGCGGCCCCCGTGCCCAAGGTCGTGATCGTGGGCCGGCCGAATGTCGGGAAATCGACGCTCTTCAACTGGCTCGTGGAAAAGCGGATCGCGATCGAGGATCCGACCGCCGGCGTGACCCGCGACCGGCTCGTGCAGCGGGTGGCGCTCGACGACCGCGTGGTGGACCTGGTGGACACCGGCGGCATGGGCTTCGACGACCCCGACGGCCTCACCGCCCAGATCGACGCCCAGATCGAGTCGGGGCTGGGGGCCGCGGCCCTCGTGCTCCTGGTGGTGGACGTCCGCACCGGGCTGGCGCCGGCCGACGCCGAGGTCGCCCGCCGCGTCCGCCGCGCGGGCGCCCCGGTGCTGCTCGTCGCCAACAAGGCCGACGACCCGCGGCTGGATCCCGAGGCCCACGATTTCGATTCCCTGGGATTCGGCCCGCCGCTGGCGGTCAGCGCCCGCCAGCGGCGCAACCGCGACGATCTCGTGGAGGCCATCCTCGAGCGGCTCCCCGAGCCGTGGCCCGACGAGCCGGACGTGGTCGATCTTCCGGAGATGAAGCTCGCCATCGTGGGCCGCCGGAACGTCGGCAAGAGCACGTTCGTCAACGCGCTGGCCCGCGAGGAGCGGGTCATCACCAGCCCCGTGGCGGGCACCACCCGCGACAGCGTGGACGTGCGGTTCGAGGTGGACGGCCACGCCTTCCTGGCGATCGACACGCCGGGCCTGCGGCGGACCAAGAGCCGGACAACGGACATCGACTTCTATTCCACCCACCGCGCCCAGCGGAGCATCCGCCGGGCCGACGTCGTCCTGCTGTTCTTCGACGCCACGGAGCCGGTGGGGAAGGTGGACAAGCAGCTCGCGGAGACGATCACCGAGGAGGCGAAGCCGGTCGTGTTCGTGGTCAACAAGTGGGACCTCTACGCCGCCGACGTCCGCCGCAAGGAGTGGGCCGACTACCTCCGCGAGCAGTTCCGGATGATGCCCTGGGCGCCCGTGGCTTTCGTGACGGCGACCTCGGGCCGCAACGTCAAGGCCGTGATCGACGTCGCCCAGCGGCTCTTCCGCCAGAGCCGCACCCGGGTGCCCACGGCCCGGCTCAACACGGTGCTCCGCGAGGCCGTGGCGGCCAACCAGCCCCCCGCCGACACCCGCGGCCGTCCCGTGCGGCTCTACTACGCGACCCAGGTCGAGGCGGCGCCGCCCACGATCGTGATCTCGACGAGCGCCCCGCGGAGCGTCTCGGAGCCCTACAAGCGCTACCTGCTCAACACCTTCCGCAAGGCGCTGCCCTTCCACGAGGTGCCGGTCCGGCTCCTCCTCCGCGGCAAGGCGGCCGAACCACGCGACGAGTAGCGGCGGACGGCGCCGCGATCCGCCTCATGAAGCCCCGGGCGCTAGCCCGGGGATCCGAGGTTCCAAGGCCACCCCGCCGTTCACGCCGCACGTCTCTTTCTCGGCGGTCGGAGACCGCCGCTCCAGAAACGAAGTCCGCGGGATCAGCCCGCCGATGACCTCGACCTGCCGCGGCGTGAAGGGCACCGCGTCGGCGAGCAGCGCCGGATCGGTTGCCTCCTCGGGAACGACCGCCGCCGCGATCCGGCCGACGAGCGCGGCGATGCCGGCGCTGGTCACGGCCGACGTGGCGATCGCGTCCTCCGGGCCGCCGCCGGCCCGCGGCGCACGATCCACCTTCGAGAGCACCACCAATTCCCGCGGGCCCGCCGCCGGGACGGGGCTGACGGCATCCGCCGGCACGACCCGGAGCACGAGATCGGCCGCCGCGGCGGAAGCCGCGGCCCGATCGATGCCCGCCGCCTCGACGGCCCCGGCCGGCCGCTCCCGCATGCCGGCCGTGTCCACCAGTTCCATCTCCCAGCCGTCGAGCACGAGCCGCGTCTCGACGACGTCCCGCGTCGTGCCCGGCAGCGGCGAGACGAGCGACCGCGCATGGCCGGCGATCGCGTTGACGAGGCTGCTCTTGCCCGCGTTGACCGCGCCGGCGACGACGACCCGCCACGGCCGCGTGAGCCGCAGCCCGACCCGGGAGGCGCGGATGAGGCGATCGACGGCGATCCTGGCCGCCTCCGTCTCGCCCGCCGCGACCATCCTCTCGATCCGTGCGATCTCCGAGTCGAGTGCGCCGGCGAGCTGCCGGCAGAGAATCCGCGCGGCCTTGGGGCCGGCCGCCAGCGGCAACGCCTCCCGAGCTTCGGCGGCGGCCGCAACGGCGTCGCGGCCGCTGCGGGCGAGCCACTGCCGCCAGTCGATCTCGCTTGCCCCGCGGGCCACGAGGCTGGCGACGATCGCGGCCGCCGCCGCCAGCCCGCCGTGGCAATGCACCTCGAGCCGCTCGGCGGCGTGCCGGACGACGACCACGTCCTCGCCCCCCGCACCGCCCCACGACCCGAAGGCGATCGCCCCGTCCGCCCGCCCGGCCACGGGCCGCCCGCCGCGGGCGACGAACACCGCATCGACGAGCGTCTCGGCCCCGCCCCCGGCCGCGCTGACGACGGCCAGCGCCCCACGGCCCGGCGGCGTAAGCACAGCCACCACGACTCCTCCCCCTCCGGGCGTGCCGGTGCCGTGAAGATTCGGTGTTACATCTGTGAGTTTCATGGGTGCGTCGATCGCGGAGGGGGTGCCCCTGTCACGTCGCCGGGCTATGGAAGCAAGCGCAGCCATGGATGGCGGAGCGCAGCGGACATGCAGTGAACGGAGGCCCGGAGGGCCGGAGAGAACGTCCGGAGACGTGGCAGGGGCACCCCCGACCCACGCGGTCTATCATTGAATCATTCCCAGGCACCGTCACCCCAGGAACCCTCTCCCATGGCCGACTGGCTCGAACCCGGCTCCAAAGCGCCGGACTTCACGCTCCCTGCCCACGACGGCACCAAGGTAAAACTCGCCGCCCTCCGCGGCCACCCCGTGGTGCTCTATTTCTATCCCAAGGACGATACCCCCGGCTGCACCCGCGAGGCCTGCGGTTTCCGCGACGCGCGGGCCAAACTCGCCAAGCACGAGGCCGTGGTTCTCGGCGTCAGCCCCGACGGCCCGGAGAGCCACGCGAAGTTTCGGGCCAAGTACAAGCTCCCCTTCACGCTGCTGTGCGACGTGGACCACAAGGTGGCGGAGAAGTACGGGGCCTGGCGCGAGAAGAACATGTACGGCAAGAAGTCGATGGGCATCGCCCGGAGCACCTTCATCGTCGACGCCGAGGGCCGAGTGGCGCGGGTGTTCAAGGCGGTGAAGGTCGACGGCCACGACGAGCAGGTGCTGGAGGCCCTGGCCGACCTGTGACGCGCCAGTCGTCACGATCCGCACCAGGCGTCCCGCCGGCAGGCCGGCGGGATCCCCGGGGCGCCGCGCCGCATCGGCTTCCGGGCGCATACTTGCTGGCCGCCGGCGCAGGTGCCGTGCGGCCCTCCTCGCTGCGTGCCCCGGATGTCGAACTTTCTCGCCCGTTGCGCCGCGATCGGCCTTGTCGGCGGCGGGTTCGCCGCCACGGGCGACCTCGGCTGGCTGGCCGCACGCGGCATGCGGCTCATGAACGCCCGCACGATTCCGGCGGAGGAGAAACTGATCGCTGCGGAGGCTCCCGTCTCGGCGGCTGACCAGCCGAGCCTCGCGCCGGAGCCGGCAGGGCCGCCGCCCGAGCCTGACCCGTTCCGCGGTCCTCCGGCCGCCCGGCCCGCCATCCCGGCTCCCGACCCGTCGCCGCCGAGCAACGGTCCCGAGCGGCTCGACCTGGCGACGCTCCACCCCGGTGAGCGGGTCACGTTTTGGATCGGCCGGCCAACGACCGCCCGACAGGCGTGGATCACCTTCGATCTCGTCGATCCGGCGGCGGGCGAGGCGCTGATGAGCACGCCCGGCATGGCGGCACGCCGCGTAAAGATCCGCCCTGCAGGCGGGCGAACCGGCAACACGGTCGCCAAGGGGGCCAGCGTCGTCGTGATGCCCGCCGGGCCGACTCGGCATGCCGCAGCCGGCGGTCAAGCGACGACCTTCGGACCCATCACGGCGATCGCCGTCGGCCGCCGGTAACGGCGTCAGGCGTCCTCGTGGGTCGCCTCGGCGGCCTCGCGCTCCTTCGACCAGCCGACCCGCTTCTTGGAGAGGCCGATCTTGCGCTCGTCGGTGTCCACCCGCAGGATCTTCACTTCCAGCGGATCACCCACCTTCACGACCTCCTCGGCGTTCTCGATCTTGTCCTCCGACAGCTCGGAGATGTGGAGCAGGCCCTCGAGGCCGTCCTCCAGCCCGACGAACACGCCGAAGTTCGTGATCTTCGTGACCGCGCCCTTGACCACGTCGCCCGCCTTGTACCGCTTGGGGATGTCGGTGGTCCAGGGATCGTCGGCCATCTGCTTCAGGCCCAGGGCGATCCGCCGCCGCTGCTGGTCCACGGAGAGCACCTTGCACTCCACCTCCTGGCCCTTCTCCAGCATCTCGCTGGGGTGGGTCACCTTGCGGGTCCACGACATGTCGGTGACGTGGAGCAGACCGTCGATGCCGTCGTCGATCTCCACGAAGGCGCCGTAGTTGGTGAGGTTCCGCACCACGCCCTTGACCACGGCCCCGGGCGGGTAGTCGCCGGCGACCTTCTCCCAGGGATTCTGCTGGGTCTGCTTCATGCCCAGCGAGATCTCCTGCTTCTCCTTGTTGATCGCGAGCACCACGACCTCGACCTCGTCGCCCGGCTTGACGAGTTCGCTCGGGTGGCTGACCCGCTTGGTCCAGCTCATCTCGGAGATGTGCACCAGCCCCTCGACCCCATCTTCGAGCTTCACGAAGGCGCCGTAGCTCATGACGTTCACGACCGTGCCCATGCACACGGTGCCGACCGGATACTTGTCGGCCACCTTGGCCCACGGGCTCGCCGTCCGCTGCTTCATGCCGAGGGCGATCTTCTCCCGCTCGCGGTCGATGTGCAGCACCTGGACCTCGATCTCCTGGTCGATCTGCACCATCTCGCTGGGGTGGCCGATGCGTGCCCAGCTCATGTCGGTGATATGCAGCAGGCCGTCGATGCCGCCGAGATCGACGAAGGCGCCGAAGTCGGCGATGTTCTTCACGATGCCGCGGCGGACCTGGCCGACCTCGAGGGTCTCCATGAGCTGCTTCTTCCGCTCCGCCCGCTCCTGCTCGATCAGGGCCCGGCGGGAGACGACGATGTTCCGCCGCGCCTCGTCGATCTTCAGCACCAGGCACTGGATGCAGCGGCCGCAGTAGTCGCCGATGTCGGCGGGCCGGCGGATGTCGACCTGGCTGGCGGGCAGGAACACGTTCACGCCCGAGATGTCCACCAGCAGGCCGCCCTTGATCTTGCGGGTGACGAAGCCGGTGACAACGTCGTTCTCGTGGACGCTCTCCATCACCCGGAGCCAGTCCTCGATCCGCCGAGCCTTCCGCTTGGAGAGCGTGATCAGGCCCCGCTGCTCCTCGACGGTGCCGTCCTCGAACTCCTCGAGCAGCACCTTGACGGTGTCACCGACCTGCGGCGGGGGCTCCGTCTCGTCCCACTCGTTCCGCGGGATGTGGCCTTCGCTCTTGTAGCCCACGTCGACGAGCACGAACTCGTCGTCCACCCGCAGCACCTTGCCCTCGAGCACCGCGTTCACCGCCAGGGTCGCGGCCCCGACCGAGTAGTCGCCGTCGTCGGCCCCGGCCATGGCCATGGCCAGTTCCTGCTCGAGTTCGTCGCCGTGCTCCAGTTCGCGGATGAGGTTGCGGTTGACCATGCGTTGGGGGGTGCGGGAAAGAGGGTGAGGGGAGGGGGATTGTGCGGGCCACGATCAGTCGAGCCTCGCAGTGTAGCAGCGGCCGGAGGGCCGAACAATCGGTCGTTTTCTCCCCGCCGCCGCAGCCCGCCCCACCGCTTCGCCGCCGGGCTCTTGCCAGGCTGCGGGCGGGGAAGTCCGATGGAGAGCAGGGAGGTTCCGCCATGCGTCCCGCGGTCGCCGTCGTCGTCGTTGCCGGATGGTCGCTCGTGGCGGTCCTGCCGACCGCGGCCCGGGCCCAGTTCCTCGACGGCGGCACCGCCGCCACCGGGCCGAACCTCGGCGACGTCCGGACGCAGAAATACAAGGTCGGCCTCGTGGTCACCGCGGAGGGCGGGCCTTGCACCGACCTCTACGCGACGCTGCCGGTGCCGGACGAATGGCCGGAGCAGAAGGTGCGGATCGTGGCGGAGGACGTCTCTCCCGGCGTGCGCAACCTCCGCTACCGCACGTTGCCCGGCGGCGTGAAGCAGATGGTGGTCGAGATCCCCGAACTGCCGGCCGGCAGACAGGCGCGGGCGGTCGTCACCTTCCAACTCGACCGGGCGGCGCTCGTCGCTCCGGCCGACACCTCCGCCCTGCGGATCCCGGAAAAGCCCGACCGCGCCCTCCGCGTGCATCTCGGCCCGAGCCCGTACATCGAGACGCGGGATCCGAAGATCGCGGCCCTGGCGAAGGCCGCCGGCAAGGGTCTGGAGGGCTGGCGCAAGGTCGAGGCTATCTACGACACCGTGCGGGACAAGGTCGAGTACCGCAACGGCGAGCTCAAGGGGGCGCGGCGGGCCCTGGCCGACGGCTGGGGAGACTGCGAGGAGTTGACCTGCCTGTTCATCGCCATGGCCCGGGCGGAGGGAATCCCCGCCCGCACCGTGTGGGTCGAGGGCCACTGCTACCCGGAGTTCTATCTCGTGAACCCGGCGGGCCAGGGCTTCTGGTTTCCCTGCCAGGCGGCGGGCACGCGGGCCTTCGGCTCCATGCCCGACCAGTTGCCGATCCTCCAGAAGGGCGACAACTTCCGCGACCCGGATCGTCCCGGCAAGTCGATCCGCTACGTGGCCGAGTTCCTCAAGGGTGCGACCACGAAGAGCGCCGGCGACCCGCGGGTGGAATGGATCCGCGAGGGCGCGTGACGGGCGTCACTCGGCCGTCGCGGGCAGGGCGACGGGCGCCTGGTCGTCCCCGATCGGGCGGCCGAACTGGTCGCGGGCGACGGGCGTGAACCACCGGGGGACGATCGGCAAGCCGGCGTCCTTCCAGGCGGCATCGAGCCTGTCCCCCGCGAGCCGGACGATCTTCTCGCGGCCCCGGCCCGCCAGGGTGGCCCGGTCGGCCCAAGGCGTCACCGGTCCGTCGAAGCCGGCGGCCCGGGCATGCTTGAGCACGGCCGCGGCATCGATCACGCCGGTTTCTCCGGGCATCAGCCGCTGCCCGTGCGTGAGCGCGTCGAGCTGCGCCTCGCGGGGCGCGTCGGAGAGGCGGACCTCGACGAGGCGGCCCCGCGGCGTGTTCTCGATCACGCTCGGCTGCTCGCCGGCCACGTGCAGCGACCAGGCGTCGGCGACCGCGCCGATCCGCTCGTGCGCCACGGCGACGAGGCCGAGCAGGGCTTCGTAGGTGTGGATGAACCGATGGGCCTTGCCCTCGCGGGCCTCCGCCTCGGGATGGATCGCCAGGCCGAGCATGATGCCCCGCGGGGCGAGGAGGTCGCCGATGGCGTGCAGGCGGGTGCGGTGCAGCTCGAAAAAGTCCTTGAACGAGTGCTCGTCGGACGCCGGGGCGATCGTCGCCACGGCCCGCGTCGCCTCGGCGGCCTCGGCGAGCTCCAGGAGCCGCGGCAGCTGCTTCATGTCCCGCTCGAAGGCGTCGGCATCGGCGGCCAGATCGACGGGCAACTGGAAGACGCCGGCCTTGAGACGGGCGCTGACCATCAGCCGCCGCGCGTGGGGCACGCCGAACGTGTCGGCCTGCTGCCGGAAGTCGATGATGTCGATGTCCATCGCGTCGAACCCGAACGAGAGCGCCAGCTCGATGAGCTCGCTGGGACGACCGGAAAGCGGCAGGCCGACGGTGCTGAGATTGCGGAACATCCGGGAAATGGCTCCTGTTTCGGGGACGAGATGGCCCGGTAGTATGACGGACGGTCGCCCGTTTTTGAAGCGGCCGCCACAGGAACGAGGATCACGATGTCGCTTCTCGAGGCCGTCACGTTGGGTGTGATCCAGGGTTTGACGGAGTTCCTGCCCATCTCCAGCACGGCCCATCTGCGGATCGTGCCCGCCCTGCTGGGGTGGACCGACCCCGGGGCCGCGTTCTCCGCGGTCATCCAATTGGGCACGCTGGCGGCCGTCTGCCTCGCCATGCGGGGGGACATCGCCGCCATTCTCCGCGAGTCGCTCGCCGCCCTGCGGGCCGGCCGCTGGCCGGGGACCCCCGCCGGCCGGGCCGGCCTGTTCATGGTCGTGGGCACGGTGCCGATCGTGGCCGCGGGGCTGGCTCTCAAGGACTCGATCAAGGGTCCGCTGCGGTCGCTGGAGGCCGTCATCGTGTCCCTGCTCGCGGCCACGGCGGCGATGGCCGTCGCCGAGTGGGTCGCGCGTCGGGGCGGCCGGAGCCGCGACGGCCTGGAGTCGCTCGGCTGGCGGGACTGCCTGGGCATGGGCTGCGCGCAGGCTCTGGCCCTGTTCCCGGG
>JBIPLS010000118.1:0-10821 GCA_044368305.1 Pirellulales bacterium | reverse complement strand
TGCCGCAGACGAAGAAGGAGAAGGAGCAGGGCATCGGCGGCCAGGTTGCGGTGCGGATCACGAAGGGCTTCTGGCTCGCGCAGACGGAGTTCACGCAGGTACAGCGGACGGCGCTCAAGCTCGAGATGCGGGGGCGGGTGGAGCCGCCGGGCGCGAATCCCGACCATCCGACCTGGTGCAACGGCTACGTGATGGGCGAGCACGACGAGCGGAGCGCCCTCGGCACCATCGCCAAGCTGTCCACCAAGGTGCCGCTGCCCGCGGGCTGGAAGTTCTCTCTGCCCACGGAAGCGCAGTGGGAATACGCCTGTCGTGCCGGCACGGAGACCTACTTTCATTTCGGCGACGCCCTCGACGGCACGCAGGCCAACTGCAACGGCGAGTATCCGCACGGCGTCGCGACCAAGGGACCGAACCTGGGAGACGTGTGCCCGGTCGCGAGCTACCCGCCGAACGCCTGGGGGTTGTACGACATGCACGGCAACGTGGCCGAGTGGTGCCTCGACTTCTATGGGGCCAAACTCGCCGGCGGCGACGATCCGACGGGGCCGGCCGAGCCCGAGGGCGCGAAGGCGGAACGGGTGACCCGCGGCGGCTCCTTCGGCGTGCGCGCCGTCTACTGCGGCTCCGGCGTCCGCAAAAACACCTTCCCGGGCTACCACGCCAACGGCATGGGTTTCCGCGTGGCGATCGTGCCCGGCGACGCGCCGCCACCGGCGGAAAAGTAGCTGGCGGCCGGTGCGGGGCTTTCGCCGCGTGCCGTTCGCGAGGCCGCGGCCTGAAACCTCACGGCACCGCGAAGTCGTCGCTTGTGCCGTCGGCGTTGGGGAGGAACTCGAGGGCTTCGTCGGCGGGGATCTCGATGAGGGGATTCGCCTTCAGGGCGGCCAGCGCGGCCGGCATGACCCGCCGCAGTTGTGGCAGCGCGATGCGGCGCTGCGTCGCGGCCAGCGCCCGGGCGGCCTCCGGCGAATCCAGTTGCACGAGGTCGAAAAGGTTGAACTCCTCGCTGTTCCGCGCGGCCCGTTCCACCAGCGCCTCGGCCAGTCGGGGCGTGAGGCCGGTGAGCCGGTTGAAGTCGAGCGCGACGTCGGGCTGTCGGTCTGCGGCGGCTGCCGGACGGTCCGCGAGCAGCGGCTCGGCTACTTCCGGCGGCAGGGGGTTCAGGCCGATCAGGGAGAGCCCGCCGTCGTGAGCCGCCAGGGCCCGCGCCGTGGCGACGTCGATCTCGCCCAGCCCGTTGAACGCCAGCCACTCCGGGCCGCCGGCCAGCGCGGCAGCGGTCTCTTGATCGATGGATTCCAGCAGGTCGCAATTCAGGCCGCCGCGGTGGCAGGCCAGGAGACGGGCGACGTCGGGCGTGAGTTTCTTCAGGCCGAGGTGCAGGGGGCCCCGGTGCTCCGCGAGCACGGCCGCCGTCTCGCGGTCGAGGGATTCGATTCCCATCAACTGGAGATCCCCTTGGTGTAGGGCGAGGGCCCGGGCGACTTCGGGAGTCAGCGCCTTCAATCTATTGAGCGCCAGCGGATCCTTGTTGTTCGTCGCGAGGGCGGCGGCGAGTTCGGGGGAAATGTCCACGAGCCGGGCGAAGGACAGCGCGACGTCCCGGTGGCCGGCGAGCGCCTTGGCGGCTGCGACCGAGAGCGTCGTGAGCAGGTTGTGGTCGAAGAAAATCCGCCGGTTTGTGGCGAGGACATCCACCACGTCGCCGGGTGGCGGCGAGGACACGATCAGTTGCAGATTGAACGTTTTGACCCCGTCGGCGAGGGCCCGGGCGGCGGGCAGGTCGAGGCCCGGCACCGAGAGCGACGTCTGCGTTCGCCGCCCGCAGATCGCCGCAGCGGCCTCCGCTGATAGTGGCTCACGGCTGCCGAGCCGGAGGTAGAGCCGATGCGCGTTGAGCGGGCGGATCGCTTCGGCGTCGAGCGGCCGCGAGACGGTCAGCGTGACGGCCCGCTTGTGTCGTGCCAGGATCGCGGCCGTCTCGGCGTCGAGCGACTCGAGCCCATGAAGGTAGAGGTCACCCGGCGTGTCGACGAGCGCCTTGGCGACCCCTGGCGAGAGCCTGCGCAGGCCGCCCAGTGAGCACATGACGCCAGGCTGGCGCCGCAGGGCGGCCGCCGCCTCGACCGAGATCTCCTCGACGCCGTCGAGGGTCAGGCGCAGGTCGGGCCTGCCGCTGCCCAGTGCGGTGGCGACGTCGAGCGGCAGCTTTTTCATGGCTGGCAGCTCCGCGACCACGGCCTCCGCCGCCAGGATGCGTGCGGATTCGGGGCGGAGCGTGACGGTATCGGGCAGCACGATGCCACCGGCCGCCTTCGCGACGACCTCGAGAAACTCGGGCGCCGGGTCGTCGACGCCCCGGAGCGTCAGAGTGCCCGCGGTGAGCGGGAGCAGCGTTTCAGGAGGCGTGCCCGGCGGCACGCGGATCCGCAGGTCGCCTTGCGTGGCCAGGGCCGCCGCCGTTTCCGGCGTGAGCTCCTCGAGGCCGGCAAGGTCGAGGGTGTTGACCCGGCCCGCGAGGGCGGCGGCCGCGTCGGGCGCGACCCGCCGCACGTCGGGCAGGGACACGATGCCCTGGAAGCGGTCAGCCAGCCGCTGCAGGTGCGGATCGGCGGTCGACGCGAGGATGGCGAACATCTCAGCATCACCGTCAAAGGGCATCCGTCGGGCGACCTCGGCCTGGAGCCGCTCGAGATCCTGCTGCGAGCCGCCCACCACGGCCAGCGGATTGGGAAGCGATTGGTTGAACGGGAACTCGGGCTCCTGCGCGTCGCGGGCGAGGATCTCCTCGGCCTGCCCGGCGGTGAGGTCGCCCGCATGGACGGGCGGCAGCACGCCGGCCACGAGGCAGGCGAAGAGGACCGGAACGGAGATCAATCGCATGGTTGCGATCCTCCGGACGTCAGCCCGCCTGCGAGTCGCGGGCGGCCTGGGCTGGGGTGGACTCGGAGCCGGTGGTCGTGTCGCCGCCGCGGCGCGGCGTGGCCGGGCCGATGATCGCCACGACCTCCGTGTCGTCGAGCATCTCGCGGGTCTCCAATGCCCCGGCCAGGCGATCGAGCTTGTCGCGATTGTCGGAGAGCAGCTTCACCGCCCGCTCCGCGGCCTCGTTGAGGATCCGCGAAACCTCCTCGTCGATGATCCGTGCGGTGGCCTCGCTGAACTCGCGCTGTTCGTAGACGTCGCGGCCCAGGAAGGGGTGCTCGTTGGAGGTGGCGCAGGCCACCGGCCCGACCCGCTCGCTCATGCCCCAGTGGGCCACCATCCGGCGGGCGATCCGCGTGGCCTGGACGAGGTCGTTCTCCGCGCCCGCCGAATACTCGCCGAACACCAGTTTCTCTGCGGCCCGTCCGGCGAGGATGAACACCAGGCGGTTGTGGAGGTCGGACTCGCCGATGTTCATCCGGTCCTCCTCGGGCACGAGCTGCGTCACGCCCAGGGCCCGGCCCCGGGGGATGATCGTCACCTTGTGGAGCTTGTCCACTCCCGGCAGCAGCCAGGCGCCCAGCGCGTGGCCCGCCTCGTGGTAGGCCGTCATCTTCTTCTCACGGCCGGCGAGCACCTCCTCCCGCTTCGGGCCCATGAGCACCTTGTCGCGGGCGTAGTCGAAGTCGGCGGAATCGACGGCTGGCTTGTCGTGCCGCGTGGCCCACAGGGCGGCCTCGTTGACGAGGTTCCTGATGTCGGCTCCCGTCAGCCCCACCGTCGCCCCGGCGAGCCGGTCGAGATCGACGTCGGCGGCCAGCGGGACGTTGCGCGTGTGGACCTTGAAGAGTGCGAGGCGGGCCTTCTGGTTCGGCCGGTCCACGGTGACGTGCCGGTCGAACCGGCCGGGGCGGAGGAGGGCGGGATCGAGCACATCCGGCCGGTTGGTGGCCGCGAGGATGATCACGCTCTCCGACGGGCTGAAGCCGTCCATCTCGGAGAGGATCTGGTTGAGGGTCTGCTCCCGCTCGTCGTGGCCGCCGCCGAGGCCGGCGCCGCGGATCCGGCCGACGGCGTCGATCTCGTCGATGAACAGGATCGCCGGGGCGTTGTCCTTGGCCGTCTTGAAGAGGTCGCGGACCCGCGAGGCCCCCACGCCCACGAACATCTGGATGAACTCGCTGCCCGAGATGGAGAAGAAGGGCACGCCCGCCTCGCCGGCCACGGCCCGGGCGAGGAGCGTCTTGCCCGTGCCCGGCGGCCCCATGAGGAGCACGCCCTTGGGCACGCGGCCGCCGAGCCGCTGGAACTTCTTCGGATCCTTGAGAAACTCGACGATCTCCTGGAGATCCTGCTTCACCTGCTCCAGCCCCGCCACGTCGGCGAAGGTCACGGTCCTGTCGCCGGCCCCGTAGCGTTTGGCCGGCGACTTGGAGAAGCCGCCCAGGAAGCCCGTGTTGCCCAGCGGGTCGCGGGCCCGGCGGAGCGTCAGCCAGAAGCCGGCCATGAGGAGCAGCGGCACGAGCAGATAGAGGCCTAGGAGGAAGCCGGTCGGATCGTCGGGCGACTTCGTCGTCTTGCGGATCTCGTCGTGCTCCTGCATCAGCTTGTCGAAGCTCTCCCGCAGGTAGGGATTGAGGTCGAGCTGGAAGGCCTTGACGCTCCGCAGGCCCGGCTTCGCCTCGGCCGGGGCCTCCTTCAGCTCGCCCATCAGCCTGTCGCCGGAAAGCTCGATCGCGGCGACGTTGCCGGCCTTCACCTGCTGCACGAACTCGTCGTAGCGCATGGTCGGCCGGCTGCCGGCCGCCCCGCTGGTGAGGTAGGTGGCCAGGGCGAGCGCCGCGAGGATGAGGAGGATGATCGCGGGCATGCCCAGCGGGCGGCCGAGCACGGGCGGGGTGTTCGACGGCCCCTTGGGCCGCGGGGCGGAATCCATGTGCCGAATCATCCTGGCAGGGTCGGGTGCGGCCGGGGAAACGAGGCCGCCGGAAACCAGACAGTGTAGTGTATGCGGGTGGCCTACCAACGGCCCGGCTGCGCCGTCGGCGGAAAATCGGCGGCGGGGACGGGGGCGCGGCCGGGTGCCATCCAGGGCCGAGCGAAAGGGCGGACAGCATGCAGGACGCGGAGGTGCGGCCCAACGGCCGGCGGGGCGTGGTGGCGGTGACGCGGCGCGGGGAACGCTTCCTGGCGATCCGCCGCGGGCTGACGGTGGCGGCAGGCGGCACGATCTGCTTCCCGGGAGGTCACGTCGAGCCCGGCGAGGCCGAGCACGAGGCGGTGGTCCGCGAGTGCCACGAGGAGCTGGCCGCGATCGTCGAGCCGCGCGAGTGCGTCTGGCGGAGCATGACGAGTTGGGGCACGGAGCTCGCCTGGTGGACCGTCACGCTGTGCGGTGACGACGCGCTCGTGCCGCACCCCGTCGAAGTCAGCGAGATCCTCTGGCTGTCGGCACGGGAGATGATGGAGCACCCGGACGTGTTGGAGGGGAATCGGCCGTTCCTGGAGGCGGTGATGGCGGGGCGGATTCCGGTGTGACGCCGGCGGCGGGCGGTGCGGTGCGGCGATCGACGATCCCGGTGAACGCGCGGCCGCCCTCGCGGGGAGGATCCCGTGGCGGCGGTGGCGGCAGACCGCTGTCGAGCAGCGTGCGGAAGCGGTTGGGACGGGCCGCCACCGGCTCCTGCCAGGCAGCCGGGGTGACGGCAGGATCGTCGCTCGTGCGGCGGTCTCCGGCGCGGCCGGCGTCCACCAGCCAGCCCTCGAGCAGGCCGCGTTCGCGGGGCGTGAGCGGCGGCATCACGAGCGTGCGGGACGTCGCCCCGGCGGGATGGGTGACGGAAAGTCGTTGGAAGAGCGGCCCGGCGTCGCCGTCGGGGCCGAGGAGTCCGCGAATCGCGGCGGCGTTGGCGCGGGTGTCGGCGGCCGTGGCCGGATCGCGATGCAGCAGGGGGGCGTGGCCGCGGGGTCCGCCGTGGCAGGCGCCGGCGGCGCACCTGTTGAGCACGAGGGGCTGAACCTGCCGGGTGAACCGGGCGAGAAGTTCGCGGGGCAGGTCGTCGGCCCGAGCCGCCGTCGGAACGATCGGCAGCAGCCACGCGGCGACGCAGACGGCCCATGCCGTCGGCGTGGCTGGTCGGCGATCTCGTGCGCTCGGAATCGTCATGGCGCGGGAAGGTACGGGGGCGGACAGGGCGTCGCAAGGCGGCCTGGTTGTCGTGACGCCGAGCCGCTACATACACTTCGTTTTGCAGTTTTTTCGCCGCCCCTCCCTCCGGAGATCACCCCGCGCATGGAACGGACGTTCGTGATGTTCAAGCCCGACTGCCTGGAACGCGGCCTGCTCGGGCGGATCCTCGCGCGGTTCGAGGAGAAGGGGCTGCGGCTGGTGGCGATGAAGATGCTGCGGGTCACGCCCGCCCTCGCCAAGCAGCACTACGCCGAGCACGTCGCCAAGCCGTTCTACCCGGGGCTCGAGGAGTTCATCACGGCGTCGCCGGTGGTGGCGACGGTGTTCCAGGGGCCGGAGGTGATCCGCGTGGTCCGCGAGATGCTCGGGGCGACCAGCGGCCTGAAGGCGGCGGCCGGCACGATCCGCGGCGACTATTCGTCGAGCCGGCAGATGAACCTCGTGCACGCGTCCGACTCGCCCGAGTCGGCCGCCCGCGAGATCGGCATCTACTTCAAGGCCGACGAGATCCTCTCCTGGGATCCGTCGCTGGCCTGCTGGTACCAGGCACCGGGCGAAGCGTGATCCGCCCCTCATGAGCACGCTCGTCTTCGGGCATCGTAATCCCGACACCGACGCCATCTGCTCGGCGATCGCCTACGCCGACCTGCTGCGCCGCACCACCCGGCCCGACGCCGTGGCCTGCTGCTGCGGGCCGCCGAACAAGCGCACGGAGCACGTGCTCGAGCGGGCCGGGCTTGCCGCGCCGCGGATCGTGATGGACGTGCGGCCGCAGGTCGAGGACGTCTGCCGTCGCGAGGTGGTGACGGCCTCCTTCGGCGACACCTTCCACGAGGTCTGGCAGCGGATGAAGGAGGGCGACCTGCGGGCGCTCCCCGTGGTGGACGCCGACCGGCGGGTGGTGGGCGTGATCTCGGTGCTCGAGATGATGGAGCTGTTTTTTCAAGACTCCGCCGACGCGATGAAGGCCCGCACCGTGACCACGAGCCTCGACAAGATCCGGGCCGTGCTCGGCGGCGGCTTCCAGCACGCGATCGATCCCGGGCAGCGTGACGAGCTGCTCGTGATGGTGGGCGCGATGAGCGCCGAGGGGTTCACGGAGCGGATGCAGAAGTATCCGCGGGAGCGGCTGATCGTGGTCTGCGGCGACCGGCCCACCATCCAACTGCCGGCGATCGAGCACGGCGTGCGGGCCCTGGTGATCACCGGCGGCTTCACGCTCTCCCCGGGCCTGGTGGACCTGGCGAAGCTGCGGGGCGTGTCGGTGATCATGAGCCCGTTCGACACGGTGAACACGACGTTGCGGCTGAAGTCTTCGCAGTTCGTCGATCCGGTCGTGCATACCGACGTGACGACGGTGCCGGGGAAGGCGCCGGTGGCGGAGGCCCGGGCGGTGGCGGAGCGGTCGGCCCAGCCGGTCTTTCCGGTGGTCGGCGACGACGGCCGGCTGGTGGGGCTGGCCTTCAAGAGCGACCTCATCAGCCCGCCGCGGCCGCGGCTCGTGCTCGTGGACCACAACGAGCTCGGCCAGGCCGTCAACGGGGCCGACGAGGCGGAGATCGTCGAGGTGCTCGACCATCACCGCCTCGGCGGCGGCCTGAAGAGCACGCAGCCGATCCGGTTCGTGAACGAGCCGGTGGGGTCGACGTGCACGCTCGTGGCCCGGCAGTTCCGGGCAGCGGGGATCCAGCCCGAGCCGGGCATCGCCCTGTGCATGGCGTCGGGCATCATCTCCGACACGCTCCACCTTCGTTCGCCCACGACGACCGACGTGGACCGCGAGATCCTCGGCTGGCTCGAGGGGCTGTGCGCGGTCGATCTCGCCGCCTACGCCCGCGAGTTCTTCGAGATCGGCTCGGCGCTGCGGTCGAGCACACCGACCGGGGTGATCCGCGAGGACTGCAAGGAGTTCACGGAGCACGGCGTCCGGTTCTCGATCTCGCAGATCGAGGAGACGGGCTTCGACCTGTTCTGGGAGCGGAAGGACGAGCTGCGGGCGGCGCTGGAGGAGTTCGCGGCCCGGCAGCGGCTCGACTTTTCGGCGCTCCTCGTGACCGACGTCGTCACCAACGGCTCGCTCCTCTTGCTGTCGCAGGAGTCGGAGGCATGGGAGGAGACCAACTACCCGCGGCTCGATCCGGGGCTCTACACGCTCAAGGGGATCGTGAGCCGCAAGAAGCAGCTCCTGCCGCTGGTCAGCCAACTGCTGGCGGCGGCGCGGGCGTGAGCACGGCGGGCTGGTTGCGAATCGGAGTCCCCCGGCTTTCGCCGGGAGCTTGTTGCAGGTGAAGCGTCCCCGGCCTGTCAAAAGCCCCGGGCGGAAACACGAGGACCGGTGCGGCACGGCATATCCCGGCTGGTTTTTCGCCCGCCAGCAGCCCGCGCAGCGTCTACCGCAGCCGCCCGGCGGGGGTGTCGGCGGCGAGGCGGTCGATCATGTCGTGGCAGGCCCGTTCGACGGCGGTCTGCCACTGGTTCGCGGCGAGGCCGGCGTTCATCTCGGGACGGGCGTGGGCGAAGATCACGTCGCGGGCGCTGACGACGAGGGCCCCGAGGCCATCGGCATGGAAGGCGCCGCGGACGTCGGAGGCCCGGCCGCCCTGGCGGCCGAAGCCGGGCACGAGGATCCAGGCGTGGGGCATGGCCGCCCGCAGTTCGTCGAGTTGCTTCGGCCAGGTGGCGCCGACGACGGCGCCGACCGCGCCGTAGGTCGCGCCCGCGGCGGTGCGGGCGGCGAGGGCCTCGACGCCGGCGGCGACGTGCTCGTAGAGCGGCCGGCCGTCGCAGGCGAGTTCCTGAAAATCCTTGCTGCCCGGATTCGAGGTCTTCACGAGCACGAAGATGCCGGCGCCGCGGTCGGCGGCCGTCTTGACGAAGGGCTCGATCGAGTCGAGGCCGAGGTAGGGGTTCACGGTGAGGGCGTCGGCGGCCCAGGGCCCGGCGAGCCAGCCTTCGGCGTAGGCCTCGGCGGTGGAGCCGATGTCGCCCCGCTTGCCGTCGGCGAGCACGAGCAGGCCGCGGGTGCGGGCGTGGGCGATCACGTCGGCGAGCGCCTTCATGCCGTGGGGGCCGAGGGCCTCGAAGCAGGCGAGTTGTGGCTTCACGATCGGCACGAGCGGCGCGACGACGTCGATCACGTCACGGCAGAAGGTCGTGAAGACGGCGGCGAGGGCGGCCGGGTCGGTGACGCTGGCGGCGGCGAGGGCCGGGGGCAGCGACTCGCGGCGTGGGTCGAGGCCGATGCAGGCGGGGGTGCGGCGGCTCGTGATCGCGGTGGCAAGGCGAAGGGCGAACGTGGGCAGGTTGCCGGTGGTGGCGGTCATGGGCGGGGCCCTTGGTGGAGGCGGGAACGACGGTGGGGAGAGTGTGTCAGCCGGCCAACGCATTGGCGAGGGGGCGGGGTGGTGCGGCGGCGGCGTCCGGCCTCGCCGGGCGGCTGGCCTCGGGGCGTGGCGGGCCGTAGGGTTCCGTGGAGTCGCAGGGATTCACGGGTCGGCGACCGGTTCCGGCAGGACGCCTTCTCGAGAGCGCGTGGAGGGTGTCATGGGATACGTGGATCCGAATCGACTGGGGATCGTGGCGGCGGTGTTGCTCACGGCGTGGCACGGCATCTGGATGACGCTCGTGGCGGCCGGCGTGGCCCAGCGGGTGGCCGACTTCGTGCTGCGGATGCATGCGATGAAGTCGGACGTGGTCGTGGAGCCGTTCAACGCGGGATCGGCGGCGTTGCTGCTGCTGGCGACGGCGGTGCTCGGCTACGTGGGCGGCGCGGCGGCGGCGGCGCTGTGGAACTGCCTGGGCGCGGTCTGCATGCGGGGCAAGGTGGGGTCCGCGGGCACGGCGGGCCGGATGTGAGCCGGCGCGAGTGGGCCCGGGTGAACGCGGGGCCGCGTGTGGAGCGGCCGCGGGGAAGTCGTGTTGAAGCCTGCGGCCGGTTGTGCGATAGTGATTCCGTCGTGGGGCGGCGGTGCCGTTTGGCATCGTCGTCTTGCGGTGGTTTCGGGGCGTGGCGCAGTCTGGCTAGCGCGCTTGACTGGGGGTCAAGAGGTCGCAGGTTCAAGTCCTGTCGCCCCGACTGACGGTTTCAGCCGGTGAAAAGCGGATCGAGCGAAACCTGCCGACGGTCGGCAGTGCCATTCGGAATGGTCGAAATCGGTACACCGAAAACGGTACGTACCGATTCCATTCAGGAGGTGCTGTCATGGGTCGGCGGAAGCGCGGCGAAGAGCCGCAGATGCGGTTTCACGCTCACAGCGGACAGGCTCGCGTCCGCATCAACGGCCAGGTGATCTACCTGGGGCCGTGGGATTCACCCGAGGCCAAGCAGCACTACCACCGGATCGTGGCCGAGTGGCACGCGACCGGCGAGGCCAGCACCGCCACGTCGGCAGCGCCACGGGCACGGCGGCGCATCGCGGCCAGCCCCCGCGAACCAGCCGCAGGAGGTCGCCGCACCGGCCCCCACGCCAGCGCCCACCGGGCTGACCATCGCGGAGGTGTGCGTACTCTGGGTCGCACACTGCGACAAGAAGTTCACCAAGCCCGACGGCACGAAGTCGAGCAGCATCCACGAATGTGACCCCCTCCCCAAATCTTGACCCAAGTCTTGTGAGAGAATCCTCGTGCCCCTGGTGGGGCTGGAAAGGGTTCTCTGATGAAGAAGCGACGCAGTACAGAGCAGATCGTGGGCCTTCTTCGGCAGG
>JBIPLS010000250.1:0-2990 GCA_044368305.1 Pirellulales bacterium | reverse complement strand
GCGATGCGGTCGCCCCGCAGCCAGGCCTCGAGATCGTCGCCGACGGCCGCGGCCGTCGGATACCGGCGGGCCGGATCCTTCTCCAGGCAGCGGAGGCAGATCTGCTGGAGCGCCGTCGGCACCTCCGGACGGAGGCGGCGCGGAGGCACGGGCTCGCGCTCCAGCACGTTCATGACCACCAGCAGCCGTGTTTCGCCGGAGAAGGGCGGCCGGCCGGTGAGGGCCGTGTAGAGGATCGCTCCCAGGCCGTAGACGTCGCTGCGGGCGTCGAGGCCGCGGACTCGGCCTGCGGCCTGCTCCGGAGCCATGTACTCCGGCGTGCCGAGGACCGTGCCGGTGGCGGTGGCGCCGTCCTCCGTCGCCGCGTCGCGGGCCAGGCCGAAGTCTGCCAGGTGCGGCGTGCCTGCGGCATCGAGCAGCACGTTCGAGGGCTTGAGGTCGCGGTGCAGGATGCTGCAGTCGTGGAGGTGGTGTACGGCCCGCGCGACCGCAGCAATCACGGTCGCCGCCGCGCGGGGCTGCAGCGGCCCGGCCCGGAGCCGGGAGCCGAGGTCGTCCCCCGCGACGAGATCCATGGCGAAGTAGAGCTGGCCGTCATGTTCCCCGGCGTCGTGGATCGCGACGATGCCCGGATGCCGCACGCGGGCGGCGAGCTGGGCCTCCGCGAGGAATCTCCGCCGCTGCTCCGAGGTCGCGAACGCGCCCGCCGACAGCAGCTTCAGGGCCACGTCGCGGCCGAGCCGCTCGTGGCGGGCCCGATACACCACGCCCATTCCGCCCCGCCCGAGCTCGGCGCCGACGGCGAACGGCCCGAAGCGCCGCCCGGTGAGCGGTTCCGCGGCGGCCGCCGGCGCCGCTTCTGGCGCGACGGTCGAGGCGAGGTCGTCGAGGCCGCGCAGGCAGGCCGTCCACGCGGCGAGGGCGGGGCAGGCGGCGAGCAGACGATGCTCTGCAGCCGCGTCGCCTGTCTGGATCGCCGCCAGGTAGCGGTCGAGGAGGTCGGGATCGACCTCCGCGGCAGCGGCCGGCACATCGGGCCGCGTCATGGCGCCGCCTCGGCGCCAGAAAACTCCGCGGGCAGTCGCTCCTTGAGGGCGGCGATGGCCCGCATCCACAGCATGCGACACGCGCCGCTCGAGCGGCCCATCCGCCGCGCCACCTCCTCGAAGGGGAGCCGTTCGATGTTCCGCAGGAAGAGCACCTCGCGGTGGTCGTCGGCCAGCCCCTCCATCGCCGCGGCGAGCAGCAGTTCCTGTTCCCAACGGATCACCCGCCCACTCGGCGACGAGGCGGTGTCGATCGGGTGCTCGTGCCAGCCGTGCGACGCGTCGTCGTGCGCGGCCAGCGGCACCTCGCGGCCCGCGTCGCGCTTGGCCGTGCCGCGGTAGCGCTTGGCGGCATCGAAGGCGTTGTGGGCGACGATCCGTTTCAGCCAGCCGAGCCACTCCTGCGGCGTCTCGCCCGCGAAGCCGTCGAACCCGCGATGCGCCTCGAGGAGCGACTGCTGCACGACGTCGGAGGCATCGACCTTCGCCTGCAGCCTGCGCTGCAGATGGAATCGTGCGGCGGTGGCGACGAAGCTCCGGCAGGCCCCGAACAGCCGATCGCGGGCCGCCGCGTCGCCGGCCCGCGCCGCGACCAGCCAGCCCGCGATCCGCGCGGCGTCACCCGCGTCGGCAGCGGGCTGTTGAGCCGCCGAAAAAGGTGGAGTGTTCGACATGCTGGTCCACGGGGTGAGCCCTGTGACCTCAAGGATCGCGACGTTCACCAGCCGAGAGCACGTCCGTGCGTAGCTGGCACTCGGCCAGAAGGCGGTCGTAATTCATGATGTGCTTCGTGATCCACAGGCGGGCGCCTTGGCCATCGACGATGTGCAGGCCGTTGGGGTCGTATTTTCGGATCGTGGCGGTCGTCCGTTCGAGGGGCTTGCGCAGTCCCCAGAGTGAACGGACGATGCGGTCTCCCGCCAGATCGACGGTGTAGCCTCCGAGTCCCACCAGCAGCAGTCCCACCCCGGCCATGATGGCGTCGACCGGCATCCCGGCTTCCTTGACGGCCATGGCGTTGCCGGCGTGGAACGAGTACCACGTCCCCAGGAGCGTGAACAGGCCCGCGGCGAGGACGACCCAGCGGAACCTGGCCTGAAGCCGAAAGTCTTCGGCCTCCAGTCTCGCCAACGCTGGAACGCGGCGGCCCGCGACGAGCGTCTCGGTGGCTTCCTCCTCCCGCCGAGCCAGTTCCGCGTACCCCGCCGGGGTGGCGGGATGCCGCGTGGAGCGACCATCGAGCGCCGGCCCGAAGTCATCCTCTGGGGCGGGGGGATCTCGAAACCAGAGCGTCGCCTCGTTGGTCGCCGGTCTGACACCCTTGCCGCACACGCCGAGCACGGACCTGTCGAGGTCGCGACGCATCCGATTGCGGGCGTACCACAGGGAGCCCACCAGGCCGGCCGTGGTGGCCAGCGTGATGGCCTCATTCAGGCTGCCGCGAGCAGGTCTCCAGAGCATGGCCACCGTCGCGATCAACAGTCCGCTCCAGGCCGCGATCGCCGCCCCGGCGATCCTGCCGGCCCACACCCGGCGGCTCCGGCACGCATCGCAGACCGGAACAGGCACCTCCGCCCAGACCATCGACCGCGCGAGCAGGAAGTCGAAGCCGTTCCAGGCGATGATCGGACAGGCAAAGTCGGTCGGCGCCCGGCAGTTGACGCACCTCCCGGGAAAGTGAAACCGGTCGAGGCGGCGGGTGACTTCCGCCATGGATGGTGTCCTCGCGAGGGTGGGTGTTTCGGGGCCGCCTTCGGTGGCGTTCGTGCGGCCGAAAAAAGCCGCGTGACATCCCCTTCGGGCCGTCGCCTGATCCGGGGAGCGGCCCGCCCGACACGGGTCGAGCCCCCGGCAGGATACACCGTGACCGCGATGACAACCCAGCCACGAACGACCCGCCGCGGATCCCACGGGGCCGCCGCCGCGTCGCCCGCGGACGGCCCG
>JBIPLS010000265.1:0-3000 GCA_044368305.1 Pirellulales bacterium | reverse complement strand
CCACATGCCTCATGGCTGGGTGAAAAACGGGAGCAAAGAAGAAAGTAATTCCAGCTGTCCTAAAGACCTCACTTACCTGTTGAGGCGAGAGATCCAGTCGGATTCCTAGGACCTCAAGCATTTCAGAGGAACCAGTCTTGCCGGAAGCAGATCTCGATCCATGTTTCAGCACAGGGACCCCGGCCGCTGCAGCAACTACTGATGCCATGGAGCTGATGTTGACGGTTCCGAGCAGGTCTCCCCCGGTGCCAACGATATCAAGCGCATCATTCCCGGTTTCAAGTAGCAGCGCATTTTCAAGCATTACATCGACAAGTCCCGAAAGTTCTTCAGCTGTTTCACCCTTTGCTCTCAGGGCCAACATAAATGCACCAATTTGACTTGGCGTTGCTTCTCCAGCCATGATCTGTCGCATCGCCCAGCTGGCATCTAAACGCGAAAGGTCCTCCCCCGATAAAAGACGGGTCAAAATTTTGGACCAGGACAAATCAGCCATGCTCAGAAGTCTAATCAAGAGAATTTTTTGAATCAGTCCAAAAAAGTTCTAAAATCCGCGTAAATTCGGGCATTTTGGACCCATTGGCAAGTTACAATTGAGTCATGTCAGCCTCCACAACTTCTGCCCCTATGACCATTCAGCGGCCAAACACGACAAGTGTTGGCACCATTGTTTGGCTGGGCAGCGAGGTCATGTTCTTCGCAGGATTGTTTGCGATGTACTTCTCGCTCAGGGCTGGCGCCCCAGATTTGTGGGCCAATGACACCCAAATTCTGAACGTTCCATTCGCGCTGATCAACACCCTGATCTTGGTTTCAAGCTCCTTCACCGCTCAGTTCGGCGTATTTGCTGCGGAGCGCATGCAGGCCCGAAGGACCAGCTGGGCTCCCGCTAACTGGGGAATGATCGAGTGGTTTTTCCTGACCTACATCCTCGGCGCAATCTTCGTCGCCGGTCAGGTTTGGGAGTACGCACTTCTAATAAGTGAAGGTGTGACGCTAAGTTCAAATTCCTACGGTTCGGCTTTCTACATCACAACCGGATTCCACGCGCTGCATGTAACAGGTGGTCTGATCGCGTTCTTACTTGTAATTGGAAGAGCCTATGCAGCGAAGAACTTTGGTCACCGAGAAGCGACCAGCGCAATTGTCACTTCCTACTACTGGCACTTCGTGGACGTGGTTTGGATTGGTCTTTTCCTAGTCGTTTATGTTTTGAAATAAAAAATGGAGAATCAGTTGAATCAAAAACCAATGCGTCGTCGCCCATGGGCCCTGGGGGTAGTGATATTTCTCGGCCTTGTTATGTCTGGCGGCGGTTACGCGGTTGCGACTCAGACCTACCAGTCAGAATTTGGTTCACCCGCGCAGGTTGAAGAGGGACGCAAACTTTTTCTCGCTAACTGCGCAAGTTGCCATGGAACAAACGGAGAGGGTGCTGTTGGAGGCCCAAGCCTAATCGGAGTCGGTGCTGCATCAGTTGACTTCCAAGTTGGAACTGGACGCATGCCAGGACAGGCATCCGGTCCACAGCTTTACAAAAAGCCAGTGCAGTTCACTGAGGAACAGATTCTCGCAATGGCCGCATATGTCGCTTCTCTTGCGCCTGGCCCTGCAATTCCAGCGGAAGAATTCCTCAGAACTGATGGTGACATAACTCACGGTGGAGAGCTTTTCAGAATTAACTGTGCGATGTGTCACAACGCCGTTGGTGCAGGTGGTGCTCTCACCGAAGGAAAGTTTGCTCCTGGTTTGCAAGGAGTAACCGAGAAGCACATTTATGAAGCTATGGTCACGGGACCACAGAACATGCCAGTTTTCAGTGATGCCAACCTCACGCCTGAGGATAAGAAAGACATCATTTCTTACCTGAAGTACGTGGAGGAATTTGAAGCTGTCGGCGGCTACGAGCTTGGTTCGATTGGTCCAGTTGCTGAGGGTCTATTCATGTGGATCTTTGGAATCGGATTCATCATCGCCATTACGGTCTGGCTGGGAGCGAAGGCAAACTAATGAGCGAACTAGAAAAATACTCCGCAGGTAGTACAACTGACATAGTCAGACCGATTTCTGATCCAGGTCTAGAACCTCACCGTGAGCGCATGACGGACAAGAGTGAGCGCCACGCTCGCAACGCTGAGAAGCAAGTTGCATTCATGTTCGTCATTAGCATCATCGGCGCAATCATCGCCGTCTGGGGATTCTTTGCCTTCCCGATTGTTGATGGCGATCTGAGCGCAACCCGTAACAACACATTCTGGATGGGAATCGGAATGGCTTTATCAATGCTCGGCATCGGTTTTGGTGCGGTGCACTGGGCTAAAACACTGATGCCTGACAATGAAGTTTCTGAAGAAAGACACATCGCCAGAAGCAGTGACGAGGCAAGGGCTCAGGCAATTGAGATTGTCAAGCTCGCCGATGGTGAGTCCGGCTTCACCAGAAGAAAACTGATTCGCAGAACCCTCTATGGTGCGCTGGCATTTTTCCCAATTCCAGCAGTTGTAATTTTTGGAGACCTAGGTCCTGTCGTTGGCGACACACTAAAGCAAACCATGTGGAGACCAGGCACGAGGCTTACTCGCGATCCAACCGGTATCCCAATCAAAGCTTCCGAAGTCACTATTGGCTCGGTCTTTCACGTTATTCCTGAAGGACTAAGTGAACTCGAAGAACACAAACTGGAGGAAAAGGCTAAAGCTGCAGTTCTGCTGGTGAGAGTAAATCCGGCAGACCTGAAAGAAGATCCAGCCAAAGCATCTTGGAGTTACGACGGAATTGTTGCCTACTCCAAGATCTGTACCCACGTAGGTTGCCCCGTTGCACTCTACGAGCAGCACACCCACCACCTGCTGTGCCCATGCCACCAGTCGACGTTCGACTTGGCTGATCACTGCAGAGTTATCTTCGGTCCCGCCGCTCGCCCTCTCCCCCAGCTGCCAATAGCAGTTGATGACGAGGGTTATCTGATCGCGCAGAGCGATTTCCTAGAGCCGGTTGGAC
>JBIPLS010000117.1:0-10880 GCA_044368305.1 Pirellulales bacterium | reverse complement strand
CAAGGACCATGAAGTCTGGGTCATCGCGCCGTCGGATGCAGAAGAGAAGCGGCTCGGGGAGCTGCTCGCCGACTCGGCGCCGGCCCGCGGCGGCCGGCTCCACTTCGCCCGCGGTCGGCTGGGGGGCGGCTTCCGGCTGGTGCCCGAGAAGATCGTGCTCGTCTCCGCCGCCGAGCTCTTCAACCGCGACGACGCTGTGGCCCGGCCGGTCCGCCAGCGGCTCTCCCGGGCGATCGACACGTTCCTCGACCTCCACGAGGGTGACTCCGTCGTCCACGTGTCGCACGGCATCGCCCGCTACAAGGGATTGAAGCTCCTGGAGCGGCACGGCCGCACCGAGGAGTTCCTGGAGCTCGAGTTCGCCGAGAGCACGCGGATCTACGTGCCCGCGTCGTGCATCGAACTCGTGCAGAAGTACGTCGGCGGCTCGAAGCTCGCGCCCAAGCTCGCCAAGATCGGCGGCACGCTCTGGGAGAAGCAGAAGCGGGCCGTGCAGCAGGCCGTGGCCGACATGGCCGCCGACATGATCCGCCTCCAGGCCACCCGGGCCAGCCGCCCCGGCATCGCCTTGCCCGCCGACACGCCCTGGCAGCGGCAGTTCGAGGAGGCCTTCCCCTACGACGAGACGCCCGACCAGCTCACCGCCATGGAGGCGATCCGCGCCGACCTCGAGCGGCCGCGGCCGATGGACCGGCTGCTCTGCGGCGACGTCGGCTTCGGCAAGACGGAGCTCGCCATGCGGGCCGCCTTCAAGGCCGTGGAGGCCGGCTACCAGGTGGCGGTGCTCGTGCCCACGACCGTGCTCGCGGAGCAGCACCGGCGGACGTTCGCCGCCCGGTTCGCCGAGTTTCCCTTCACCATCCGGTCCCTCTCCCGGCTCGCCTCCGCGGCCGAGGAGCGGGACACCCTGGAGGGCCTGGCCCGCAAGTCCGTGGACATCGTCATCGGCACGCACCGCCTCGCCGGGGCCGACGTGCACTTCGCCAACCTCGGCCTGGTGGTCGTGGACGAGGAGCAGCGGTTCGGCGTGGACGTGAAGGAGCGGCTCAAGGCGCTGCGGGCGAGCGTGGACGTGCTCACCATGACCGCCACCCCGATCCCACGGACCCTCCACATGTCGATGCTCGGGATCCGCGACATCTCGAACCTCACCACGCCGCCGGCCACGCGGATCGCCGTGGAGACGAAGGTCTGCCGCTGGGACGAGAATCTCGTCCGCTCCGCGATCGAGCGGGAGCTGGCCCGCGGCGGGCAGGTGTTCTTCGTCCACAACCGGATCCTCGACATCCACAAGGTGGCCGCCCGGCTGCAGGGCATCGTGCCCGAGGCCACGATCGGCATCGCCCATGGCCGGCTCTCGGAAACCGAGCTCGAGGAGGTGATGCTCTCCTTCGTGGCCGGCACCACCGACATCCTCCTGGCGACGACGATCATCGAGAGCGGCCTCGACATCCCCCGGGCCAACACGATCTTCATCGACGAGGCCGACGGCTACGGCCTGGCCGACCTTCACCAGCTCCGCGGCCGCGTGGGCCGCTCCCACCACCGCGCCTGGTGCTACCTGCTCGTGGACGAGACGGCCCGCCTCACGCAGACCGCAGCCAAGCGGCTCCGCGCGATCCAGGAGTTTTCCAGCATGGGGGCCGGGTTCTCCCTCGCCATGCGCGACCTGGAGATCCGCGGCGCCGGCAACCTCCTCGGCACGCAGCAGAGCGGCCACATCGCCACCGTGGGCTACGAGCTCTACTGCCGGCTCCTCGAGCAGGCCGTCCGCGGCATGAAGCAGCTGCCGCCGGCCGAGCCGCCGCCGGTGAACATCGACCTGCCCGGCGAGGCCTGGCTGCCGCGGGACTACATGCCCGACTTCCGCGCCAAGATCGACGTCTACCGCCGGCTCTCGCGGGCCACGGCCGCCGGCCAGGTGGACGACCTCGCCGTCGAGCTTGCCGATCGCTTCGGCCCGCCCCCCGACGAGGCCCGCCGCCTGCTGGACTTCGCGCGGCTGCGTTGCCGGGCGATCGACCTGGGCATCGACTCGATCACGCGGCATCCGGAGATGGTCATGATCGGGCATCACGACCGCCGCGCGATGGAGCGGCTGCGGGAGGCGGCGGCGAAGAAGGGCCGCACGGTGCGGGTCGTGGACCAGAAGACGGTCGTCCTGCCGCTTTCGGAGGAGACGCTCGCGTCGCCCGAGCGCTTGGTCGCCGCCCTGCAGTCATTCCTCGCCCCGAGTCGTGCGGCCACCCTCACGTAGCCGCAGCCGGCGTCCGCGGGCGACGGAAACCAGTCGCGCGAGGCCGGCGGCGACCACCGCCGCCAGTCCCAGGCCCAGGCCGCCCGGCTCGGGGACCGCCGTGATCATGTAGATCGCCCCGGCCGCATCCGCCGGAACGCCCCCCACGGTGCCGGCGGTGACGCCGATCGTGCTCAGGTCCGAGAGGTACAGGGCATCGGCAGTGGCCAGCAGGCCGTTCGGGTGTCCCATCTGCTGGTTCTCGATGAAGTGGAAGTAGCTGCCCGTGTCCCGGTCGAAGAACACGACCGGATTCTCGTCGTTCGCCAGGCCGGCCGCGCCCGCGACGCCGGAGAATCCCAGGAAGCCACCGCCCGCGAAGTCGGCGGGGAAGCCGGCGGGCGAGAGCACGATCTCGACGGCCCCCTCGTTCTTCTCCCCCGCCAAGGGCAGGAAGGCGATCGCCGGCAGCGTCACGCCCTCCGTCGGCCCCACCACGGTGCCCGTGGCGTAGCTCGTGTAGGTCGCCGCGAACCCGAAGTCGGGCACCGTGCTGCCCAGATCGGCCGCGGCGATGAAGTTGAGCTCGTCGGCCGACAGCGACGTGCCGCGGTCCCCGGGCGTGTCGATACCGTTGTCCTGCAGCCAGAGATTCCCGGCCTCGTCGAACACCATGCCGGCCGCGTTCCGCAGCCCGGCCGCGATCCGCACGGGCGCGGAGACGACCGGCGCGCCTTCCTGGGGGGTCATGGTCACGCGGTAGACCGAGTCCGGCAGCATGGTCGTCGTGGTGAACGAGACCCCGATGCCCGACAGGCCGACCGTCGCCGTGGACGAAGTCGAGATCGAGTTCGCCTTCGCGCCGACGTTGAAGTAGACGTCGACGCCGCCGCCCGCGGTGGCCCGCGCCGCCAGGGCGAACGTCGTGTGCTCGAATCCGGCCGGAAACGCGAACCGCAGCGCTCCCGCCACCGTCAGGGGCGCCGCCGCCGAACTGCCCGTGCGCAGGAACGTGATCGTCTCCTTGCCGATCTGCGAACTCAGCGCGACGATCGTGTCGCCGACGCGGCGGACGCTGGTCATCAGCCCCGGCAGGCCCGTAGCCAGCACCTGCGGGCCGCCGTCGGCGATCCCGTCCGCGTCGGAGTCCACCAGCCTGACGAGGCTGCCCGTGCCCGACTTCCAGAGGTTGAAGTTCGTGCCGCTGGCGCTGGTGGCCACGAGGAGCGACCCGTCGGCCAGCGTCGTCATGCTGGTGGGAAAGGCGAGACCCGACGCGAAGGTCGTCACGGTGAACCGCGCGCGGTCCTCCGGCCGGGCGAGGGGCGGCGCGGCCCAGGCGCGGCAGGCGGCGACGCCGCCGAGGAGCGCGAGCACCGCGGCCAGCCGGCGCCGGCGAGCCGGGGCGGTGCCCGTGCCCGGCGCGAGCCTGAAAATCGTCAGTTTGCAGATCATGTCACCGCTCCGGTGGCTGGGAGGCGCACACCGGCTCGCGATCGGTATCCCGGCAAGCGACGCATTGACTCGCTGTGAACACTGGGGCAGGTGGCTGGGCCGCGGATTGTGAAGCGGATCGAGGCGGCCGAGCCCAGCCGTACCGAGGAGCACGGCAGGGGAAGCCGGCGAAGAACCGCTCGAAAAGATCGAAATGACGGCCGAAAAAGTTTTTCGACAGAGCCTAGTCCGGGCCGGCGCGGGCTGCGCCGCTGGCCACGGAGTTTGGCGGCACCCCGCCCCGGACGATCCGCCCGCACGCCCGGGTGCCCCGCCGTCGCCTATGCCCATACCCCATCAGCACGACGCCGAGCCCCACCAGAGTCACGGTCGAAGGCTCGGGCACCACTTCCACCTTCATCTGGTATGGGTCAACTTCCCCGCCCACGAACCAGGTCGAGGCGTCGGTGTTGAAGGTCGCCCAGTTGGTCGCGAAGTTCGTTCCATAGATGTCGTCTGGATTCGCATTGTCTTGGGTATAAGCCCACTCGTATCCTCCCGACAGGTTCTGGAACGCTATCCAATAGTCGACGCTCGGATCCAGGGTGACGACCCCCGGAGCCGTGAACGTGTTCAGGCCCAGAGTGGTAGTGAAGGACCCTTGCAGCACCAAGGTGCTCACCAACGCCGTCGGCGTGTTGGCATTGCCGCTCCACAGGGTCACTTCGGGCACCCCAGCCACGGTCTCCCGGGCCAAGAGGGCGACGGAGACCAGCGTTTGCGTCGTGGCAAATGGAGAAATTCGCTGTGCTTCCATAGCACCTTCGATGAGGGAAGCGACTTCCTGAGTCACCGCCTGCGTGTTGTCAAAAATGATTTCGCCGTGCGCATGCACCGCCGCCAAGGCCAACAGCCCAGCCACGCACCACATCCGGCACGATGCGAAACTTGTCACGTGAAAACTCCTCTTTCCAAGGGAGGTCGGATCGCGCGGACACCCTCCGCGATCCCTGTTTCTTGCCGGGCTATCACGACTTCCTTCGGCGGCCGCGGGTCCAACCCATTCCCAACGGGATGGCGATCCCGGCGCAGGCCAGAGCCAGCGTGCCCGGCTCTGGAACGGCCACCAGACCGCCGGCCACGTCCCGCAGCCGGGCATAGGAAGGCGAAGCGTAGTTGAGGGACGTGAACGCACCCGTGGTCGTGTTGACCTCGTACCAGTCGCCGGTCTCGAAATCCTGGCCGTAGAGCTTGGCGTAGTCCTTGTCGAAGCCGAGCTGCAGCCCAAGCGTCTTGCCCGAGCCTTCGGGAAGCACGGTGTAGGAGTTGGCCAGATCGCTCATCTGCAGCGAGAAGAACTCGCCCCGGCCGCCCGATGTCAACGGCAGCGTCGAGCCGTAGAGCGTCTGGGTGACCGGATTGATGGCGATGTCGCCGAAGGAGAGGAAGTTCGAAGGGTTCGAAATCGAGATCAGCGTGCTGGTCATCGTGCCGATGCCGGTCGGAATCCCGTTGCCGTCGTAGAGGATTGGCACGGCGTTGAGCGTGTTGTTCTGGTAGCCGAAGAACCAGAACTTATCGTCGTAGAAGCTGGCGTCGCGCGGGATGTCGCCGGTCAGCCCGAGATCATTTGCCGTGGCCACTTGCCCGAGGGTGTCGGAATCGCGATCCCAGAAGTAGAGGTTCTTGTTGGAGCCGAGAAACAGCATCTGCTCCCGGTTGCGATCCAGGGCGAACGCATTCGGAGTGGTGCCGGTCAGCCTGAGGCTCGCGGTCGAGATCGTTCCCGTGACGGCCTGCTCCAGGGGAGAGATGGCGTAGATGTTGTTGTCGTCCGCCACCCCGTACATGTACGAGACCGTTTCGGCGACGGCGGCGATCGGCGCCCATGCGGCCGCCAGGCCCGAGAGCCCGGCCAGAACCACCGCAAACCCGCCGGCGCGCCGCCGCCCGGCAAACCGACCCGACGGTCCACGATGATCGAAAACGGTGTCCATGAGCACCCTTTCTCTCGCTTCCCGTCGCGATCCTCCCCAGACCTGTCTCACCAAAATGGTGAGCCGCTCACCGACCCGGTGACCATGACCATGGCCCCCGAATACCGGCGATCGTCTCCAGGCCGCCCCCCTGGGCGGGCTGATTCACGGCGTGTGCGCTGTTTTTTCCCTGCGATCCCGAAATACGGGCCCGAGACGCCTCGGGCATCCGACCGGCCACCGCCGGCGGAGAAAAGGAAATGCACGCCGTGTGCCAAAGCCGCCGCGACTTTTCCGTGCCCTTCTAAAGAGGGGTCTTCTGGGCGTGGGCGGCGAGTGCCGTAGCCAGGGCGGCGAGCGTCCGGTTGGCGGCCACCACGGCTCGGCCGCGCACCTCGCAAAGGATCGGTCGCGATTCGACAGCGATCGCCGCCGCCGCCGCTCGGGCGACGTCTTCCTCGCCGGCGTCTTCGGCCCTGAACACGTGCGGCCAGCCCCGGCCCGCGAGCAATGGCTCCACCTTGCCGCCGCCGCGAATCTGGTCGATCGCCACGAAGGGCACGCCGTGCCGCAGCGCGAGCATCGCCCCGTGGAACCGCGAGGTGATCACGAGGTCGCAGCGGGCGTACTGGCTTTCGATCTCCTCCGGGCGGCGGCCAGAGCGGGCGAGATGGTTTTCGATCAATTCCAAGCGGCCGCCCGACCGTTCCAGAAGTCGCTCCGCGGCCACCCGCGCCAGCCGTTCGGTCCGCTCCCAGAGGCAGGCGTCAGCGCCGTACTCACCCTGCGGTCCGCGGAGCGCCAGCCCGATCACCTGTTCGCGACCGGGCAGTGCTTTCCGCGGCGGGAGCGCGGGTGACGGCGCGACGAGGGCCACGTCCTCGAACGGCCGCCGCCCGCCTTGCCGGGCGAGCACGGTCGTGAACGGATCGGCATGGCTGGCGTGATCGGGGGTGAACAGGCTCACGCCGACACCGACGAGCGGCCGGCCACGGCACCGCGCGAACAACGACTCGGTCTGGGGATGGCCGGCGATGATCGGGCCGCAGACGAAGACGACCGCCCCGAAGGCGGCGGGATCGAAGTCGGCGTCCTCGACGCGGGTCGCGCCGGGAATCACGACGTCGGCGGCGGAGAGGTGCGCCACGCCCCAGCCCTCGGCCACGAGCCGGGCCACGACGCTCTCGAGCGACAGCAGGTCGCCGATCGTGCCATGACCCGCAAACGAGCCGTACCAGGCGACGAGCACCCGCAGAGCCGCGGCGGCGGCTGGTTCCGCCCGCCCGGTCCAGGCCATGTCGCACAGCCTCCGCGCGGCCGACCCGGAGGGCGCCTCGGGGGGCGGTCGCTTGTGCGTGAGCTTCAGCACCGGCACGTCCGGCGCGGCCAGAAAGGCCTCATCTGCGGCGGTCGGCGGCTCGACGAGCCGCGTCAGGTAGGGCTCGAACCGGTGCGGCCCCGTCGCCGAGATGGCGGGAACGGCATCCCAGGCGGCACGAAAGCAGGGGTCTTCGGCGTGGCACGCGGCGAACAGCCGATGGATCCAGAAGTAGTGGTCGCGGCTCGCGCGGCCGGCCCAGTAGTCCCGGGCCGCCTGCCGCCAGCGGCGCACGATGCCGCCGCCCTGCGCGGTCGCCAGAAACCAGCTCGACAGCATGCGATCCGGCCCCGGCCGCGCGAAGGCAAAGAATCCGGACGTCATCCGCGCCGGCAGCCACTCGTCGAGCGGGCGGAGGCAATACACGGTCGCATCGGCCCACACGCCGCCGTACCGCGCCAGCAGCTCGAGCCGGGCGACGTCACTGAAGGCTTCCGGCTCGACGGCCTTTCCGGCCAGGGGCACGAAAGCCTCGGACGGCAGCAGCACCTCGAGGCCGGCCCGGTCGAGGCGGCGGACCGTCCAGCCGGGATTCCACCGCCGCCAGGTCTCGGCGCAGGCCTGCACCAGCTCGGGGGCCACGTGCCAGCCCTGCAGCCAGAGCATCCAGATCACCCGCGGCACCGCGACCGCATGCGGATCGTCAGCCTGTGGACCACCAACCGCCATGCCGCAGTCACCCTCGGGCCGTTCGCGTCCGTGGGCAGGATAGGAATCCCGCCGGACTTCCGCAATCGATGATCGAACGACCTCGCGGCCGGTAGACTCGAAACTTCTTCGAGCCTTCGTTCCCCAGGGTCCGGGCAGCCATGCTCACCAGACGCTTCGACCTCGCCGACCAGCGCGCGTTCGCCGAATTGTCGGGCGACTTCAACCCGATGCACGTCGATCCGCTCGTCGCCCGACGGCTGTTTTCCGGCGCGCCGGTCGTCCACGGCATCCACCTGCTGCTGACCGCGATCGATGCCTGGCTCGCCGGTCCGACCGCGCCTCCGGCGGTGAGGCTGCGGTCGGTCACGGCCAAGTTCCGCCGCCCGGTCCTCATCGAGCAGCCGGTCGAGTTCCAGATCGTCGCCGGTGCGGCCGGCGGCGTGGCGACGAAAATCGTCGGCGACGGCCATCTCCTGGCCGCGATCGATTTCAGCTGGGAGCCCGCTGGCCCGCACGAGCGTCCCCGACGGTCGCTGGCTGCGCCCGGTACCTGCCGGCGGCGCGACGCGGGCGACCTTGCGGCCGCCTCCGGCTTCATCCCCATCGAGATCGAGTCCACCGTGCTCGAGCGACTGCTTCCAGGCCTCGTCGGGCGGCTGCCGGAGCACCAGGTCGCCCAGTTGGCGGCCACGTCTCGGCTGGTGGGCATGGAATGCCCGGGCCTGAACTCCATCTACGGCGAATTGCACGCCGAGTTTCCGCCAGTTGAGGGACAGGCCGAGCGGCTGGAGTACGAGGTGACGGAGTTCGACGACCGTTACGGCTCCATGGCCATTCGCATCCGGTCGGCGGGGCTCGAGGGCAGGATCCAAGCCTTCGTGCGGCCCGAACCGGTGGCACAGCCCGGCGCCGCGATGCTCCGGCCCAGGGTCGCGCCGGATGCGTTCGCCGGCCAGCGGGCCCTCGTCGTCGGCGGCTCGCGCGGCGTCGGCGAGGTGACGGCGAAGCTGCTGGCCGTGGGCGGTGCGGACGTGCGGATCACCTACGCCCGCGGCCGAGCCGACGCCGAGGCCGTCGTCGCCGACATCGTGGCGGCCGGAGGCCGGGCGGAGGCGCTGGCCTACGACGCCGTCGCGCCGGGTGACACGCTCTGCCGCCAGTTGGGCGCCGCGTGGCAGCCGACACACGTCTACTACTTCGCCACGCCGGCCCTGGCCGCTGGCAGCGTGGGCACGTTCTCCCACGCCGCCTTCGCCACCTTCAGCCGGTTCTACGTCACCGGCTTTGCCGACACGGTGCTCGCCGTGCGGTCCTGCTCGCCGGCTCTGCGCGGCGTCTTCTATCCGTCGACCGTGGCCCTCGACGCCCCGCCGGGCTCGATGGCCGAGTACGCGGCCGCCAAGGCCGCCGGCGAGGCGCTGTGCGACCACTTCGGCAAACATCTGCGCGGCATCCGCTTCTTCCGGACGCGGCTGCCGCGGATGGGCACCGACCTGACGGCGAGCCTGCTGCCGGTGGCCACGCAGGACGTCGTCGAGGTGATGCTGGGGCGGTTGGGCGAGTTCACCGCCGGTTGATGCCGGTGGAGCGGCACGGGCCACGGTCGCCGTGGTGGTGCGGGCCGGAGGCCTGGCACCCGGGACCGGGTCGCTCAACAACAACCGTTCAAAACGCGGCGCCAGACGTGTCTTTGACGTCCCACGCGGCCCATGCGCCGGCCACCACCTTCACGGTCGTCCAGCAGCCGTCGCCGTCGAAGCTGTTGAGGTACAAGCAGCCGTCGATCTCGGCCACCACCGTGTATTCGCCCGGTTCCAGACCGCATGCGTAGCTTCCCTTGGCGTCGGACGTGACCGACCTGACCAGGGCCGGGTGATCCTTGGCCGGGCCAGCGAACGGCTTGATGCGGCCCTTGAAGACGTGCACGGGAACGCTCAGCGGTTCGGTCTTGCCGCCGCGGGCTCCGGGGCCGGGCATGAAATTGCCCGTCTGGCGGACGACGGTTCCCCGCACGCCCTGCGCGGGCTGGTCGGCCCCGAGGACGCTCGACATCGCGACCGCCGCGATCACCACTGCTGCCAGGCAGCCCATGCGAACCATGAACGCCATTCCTATCTCGTAGGTCTTGAAGGAAGTCGAGGCGTGCCAGGACTCCCTTCCCGGGTCAAATCCCGTTCGCCGCCGGCAGGATGGAGAGGAAATCGGAAAGCGAGGAATCCCGACAGACGGGCACGAACCAGGCGCCCAACTGGCGGGCCCACAACTCCACATCGATGTCGTCCGGGGTGCCGCAGACCACGAGCAGTGTGTCGGGCTGGGCAGCCATTTCCTCGGCGATCTCGACGGCGTCGTTCACCCGGTCGCCGAACGGCGTGGCGACATCGACGACCACCAGATCAAAGTCGCTCTCGCATGCCGGGCCGAGATCCTCGCTGTTCTCCGGCGCGACGCACCCCGCCCAGCCACGCAGTTCCGCCGCTGCCTCGAACCGGCGCCTGCGGACGGCATCCCCGGAAACCACCAGGCAGCCGCGGCGGCCCGACAGCAAGTCGTCTTCGGCCTTGGGGGCCAACATATCCGCCGCAAAGCCCACAGCACTGACCATCATCATTTCGCAATTCCGACGAAACAGCAGAGGTATGTCGTCTTGTTGAGCGACGCGAACCCTTCCTGAGCACACTGCGCGCCAACGATCCATCCACTCAGAATAAAAATCCCAAACCATTTAATTTAAAAGACTTACGATCATTTCTTGAGCATTCACAGAGAAGGTGCGGCGGCAAGCCGTTTCCCAGGGGAAATGAAACTGGCGGGGTTTGTTTCTGATGTCTTATAAAAGCTTCGTGTGGAACGGGCGAATCGGTTCCCGTGCCTGCGCTCGCTCCCCAAGCCCAGAGCCATGGCGCGGGCACCGCCCCCATCTTCTGGACCTCACGAAAGTCTCGGATAGACCTCCTGATTTCCTGGAAAACCGCCATTTCCCGCCCACACGGGAAAAAATTTCTCGGCTGGCGGGAACTTTTTCGGCCCCCGGCGCATCCAAAGTGGGTACACCAGCCTCATTGCCCCTCGCGGAGTCCCTCCCATGTCGCCCGTCCCCCTGCTCGCCGTGGCCCTCTGCCTGGGCCTGTCGCTGGCCGCGTTCTCGCAGTCCTCGGCCTCGGGGGCCGAGCCGCAGCCGGCCGCCGAGGCGTTGCCGCTCAAG
>JBIPLS010000249.1:0-3028 GCA_044368305.1 Pirellulales bacterium | reverse complement strand
CGCACGTCGTTGACGTTGGCGACTCCTCCTGACGTCAGGCCCGGGCCGTTGGCCAGCGCGACCTGAGCGCCGGTGATCTGCAGGTGGTCGACGATCGCGCCGTTACGGAGCGAGACGGCCGTGCCGCCGGGGTTGGTGAGGATCGGGTACAGCCCCGTGTTCGCCCCGGCGAAGAATGCCGTCGGCCCGCAGCCGCACGTGGGCAGGAGGATCGTCGAGCCCTCGCCGATCAGCATCTGGTTGTCGGCTGCGAAGGAGAAGGCGCTTTGGTAGGGGGCGGTGGCGCTGTTGCCGACGTGCACGAACACGATGTCCCCCGGATTCGTGGCCAGCGTCTGGGCGGCGGCGAGGCTCGTCACGGGCGCCTCGGCAGTGCCGAGGCCGGCGGCAACGGCGGCGTTGTTCACGTGGATGACCCGGTATGGCGTGTTGGTGATCGGGTTGACGGCCACGATGGGCGTCTGGTGCGCGCGGACGATGTGCTCGTTGCGCATCATCGGTTGCTCCATCTGGTCGGGCACGTTCCGCCGCCGGCTGCCGCCCATCCGGTAGGTGAGCCGGGCGAAGCCCGTCCAGTCGAAGAAGCTGTCGTTGTTGGCCTGCAGCGAGAAGTCCCAGTTCTCGATGAAGGTCATGTCGAGGCGGGTGTAGACGCCGCCGAACCAGGGCACCACGTCCTTGCCGGTCTGCGGCCCCTGCCACCAGTTGTAGCGGGCGTTGCCCAGCGCATAGCCGCCCACGCTGATCATCCCTGCCCAGTCGGAGAGGCCGGGAATGTAGGCGCCAACCTCGAGGTCCGCCCCGGAAAGGGCCGCGTCGAGGCCGTACTGGCACATCACGAAGTTCTGATGGAAGTTTGTCCCCGGGGCACCCACGGTGTAGGCGGTCGTGCCAACCGGCATGTAGCCGTTGCTCCGCAGATTCCCGAAGTCGGTGAGCCATTCGCCGCTCACGCCCACCTGGTTGTACGAGTGGCCGAACTGTCCGAACTGGGTGCCGCACAGGCCGGAGGTCGGATACTGGTTTTCATCGCCGTCGTAGTCCCAGTAGACGCCGATGCCGAGCAGCGTGCCGCCGATGTACTGCTTGCGGACGGCGCCCACGTTCGAGAAGAACCCGCCGTACACCGAGACGTGGCCGCGCAGGTCGGCGGCCCACAGGCCGCCCAGGTCGTCCTCGGCATACGGGACGTACCCGCCGAGGGTCATGTAGCTGCCGTTGTAGCCGAGGCCGCGGTCGGCTGCGTTGATGCCGTAATAGAGGTAGCCGGGGCCGTTGAGGTTCAGGTTCTGGAAGCCGGCCATCGCCCGGTTCACGACGCCGCCCGCGGGCGCCATCGCCATCTGCCCAGTCTGCGCCCGGGCGAGCGACGGCAGGGCGGCGGTGCCCGCCGTCACCAACGCCAGCGTGGCGGCCCGCCGGGCCGCCCGCTGCCAGGCTGCCGCCCCGCGGCGGATGGCCCGGAGTCGTGCCGCGGCCCGTTTTCCAAGGCGATTGACGGCGGTGCTGCTCATCGAAGTCGCGTCCCTGGCGAGGGCCGGACTCGCGGGCAGGACGGACCCCGCGCCGAAAGACCGGCATGATCGTCAGGAGTGATCGACCCGACGCGACCCCATCCATGAGCATTTCCCGCAGACAGCCCGGAGTCGGCAGGGGTTCGTCGGCTTGCCCAGATTGCCGAGCCGATACCGTCCGGGGCCGGTCAGTCGTCGAGCCGGAAGCGGCTCACCGTGTCGGTCAGCCCGTCCACGGCCGACACCATGTGCCGGGAGGCGTCCTTGAACTCCCGCAGGGCGTCGGCGGCGGCCCGGGAGCCGTCGGTGAGCGTCACCAGGGCCTCGGTGATCTGCTGGGCCCCGGCGGCCTGGGCCTGCATTCCGGTCTGCACCTGCTCGAACCGCTCCGACAGGCCGTGCACCTTGTCGATCACCTGGGTGAACTGGCCGCTGATACCCGCCACGCGGCCCACGCCCGCCTGCATCTCCGTCGCGAACCGCTCCATCTCGCCCACCCCCGCGTTCACCGCGGCCTGCATCTGCTCCACGAGCCGCTCGATGTCGAGGGTGGCCACGGCCGTCTGGTCGGCGAGACGGCGGATCTCCCGAGCCACCACGATGAAGCCCTGGCCGTGGTCCCCGGCCTTTTCCGCCTCGATGGCGGCGTTGATCGAGAGCAGGTTCGTCTGGTCGGCCACCTTCGTGATCGTCGTGATCACCATGTTGATGTCCTCCGCCCGCTGGCGGATCCCGGCGAGCCGGGCGGTGATCTCGGCCGTGGAGTGCTCCAGGTGGGCCATCGTCTCCCCCACGTTCACCAGGTCCTCCCGCCCGGCGTCGGCCACCCCCGCCGTCTCGGCCGCAACCGCCGCCACGTCGCCCATCGTCTCCGCCAGCTCGCGGCCGGTGACGGCGATCTGCCGGCTGGCCACCGCGGCCTCGCTCGTGCTCGCCCCGAGCGACGCGATCGCCGCCTCCTGCTGCTGTCCGGCCACCGACAGCTGTCGGGCGGTGGCGTTGAGGTCGAGGCTGGCCTGCTTCACCTGCGACACGATCCCGCGCAGGCTGGTCGTCATCGCCCCCACGTCTCGCAGGAGCTGGCCCGTCTCGTCGCCGCCGCGGACGTCGATGGTGCCCGTGAGGTCGCCCTGCGCCACCCGTCGCGATGCCGCCACCGCCCGGCCGATCCGCCGCGTGACGTTGCCCGTCAGCCAGGCCAGCAGGCCCAGCACGCCCGCCATGCCCGTGGCCGCCAATCCCGCCGCCGCCAGGAGCGGCCCATGCACGCGATCGACCACGTCGCCGCGCCGCAGTTGCATGACGACCGTCCAGTCGCCCGTCGGCACCCGGGCGGCGGCGTACAGGCAGGGCGTGCCCGTGAGCGGGTCGTCGGCCCTGACGATGCCGCCGACGGTGACGGCCCGGTGGAAATCGCCGAGGATCCGCCCGTAGGGCGTGTCGGCGATCGGCTTCGTTCGCAGGTCGGCGGCCTTGACGGTCGCCGCGATCACCTTGCCGAGTCGGCTCACCAA
>JBIPLS010000248.1:0-3044 GCA_044368305.1 Pirellulales bacterium | reverse complement strand
CCAATGGGTGCGTGCGGCATCGGGCTCTGCATCGGAATCATGTGTGGAGCTACGACTTCCTCACGGAGCGGACGGAGGACGGCAGGCAACTGCGGATCTTGGTGGTGATCGACGAGTTCACGAGGGAGTGTCTGGCGATCGAGGTGGCGAGGTCGTTCACGGCTCGGGACGTGATCATGACGCTCCAGTACCTGTTCGCCATGCGGGGTGCGCCCGAGCATCTGCGCAGCGACAACGGGCCAGAGTTCGTGGCCAAGGAGATCCAGGAGTGGCTGGCGAGGGCGTGTGTCCGCACGCTGTACATCCAGAAGGCGAGCCCTTGGGAGAATGGCTACGTGGAGAGCTTCAACGGCAGGCTTCGGGACGAGCTGCTCGACCGTGAGTTGTTCCTGAGCCTGCCTGAGGCCAGGGTCGTTCTCGACCAGTGGCGGATGGACTACAACCACAGGCGGCCGCATGGCGGCCTGAAGTGGCTGACCCCGGCGGCGTTCGTTGCCGGGCTTGACGATACGGCCTCCGGGGCGTTCCCGGCGGCGTCGCGTGGTGTGTCTCCGGTCGGGGCTTCGCCCCTCCCTCCGACACACCACGCGGACTGTTCCCCAACTCTCTCTTAAGCACTGGTACAGAAACTGGGGAGGGGTCAGATCCGCGGCGCTGTTCGCGCGAACCCGCCCAGTTCACTTGGGTGGCGTATTCCACGTGATGGCCCACGGAAATCCCTGATGGACCAGTTTCCGGTGGAGGACGACCTCGACCGCCGCGGCGTGGGAGGGGTGTCGAACGAGGTCACGGCCCGGAAGCGGGCCGACGCCGCCTCTCCGCCACGGCCCGGCTTCGGGGTCGTGGGCATGACGGAGCGGGCGCGACTGGCCGGAGGAACCTGCCGCGTGGAGAGCGTGCCAGGCCGGGGCACGGTGGTCACGGCCCGGCTGGCTACGGAGCCGACGTGAAGGCCGTCATGAGGATCCCGTACGGCGGTCGCCGGCGGTCGTCCGGCCAACGGCACTTCCGCAACCGTTTTTCCACTCGGTGCCTTGCGTGTGAGCCCCGGCCGGCGCCTGCCGGGCCGGAAGGAGTCGGGCTCTCCGGGCTCCGACCGCGATTCCCCGCACGGCGTGACGCCGCTTGCGCCATCGACTACGCCCGGTCGAGTGCGGCGGTGACGTCGGCTGGCAACGTCTGCGCGAGCTGCGGATGGGTTTCGACGAGGCGGGCGATGTCGCCGAGGTCTGAGGTGGCCTTGCTGGGCCGTCGTGCGGGCGTCCGCCAGGCCTTGATCGTGTCCGCGAGCGTGTCGTCGAGCGAGGCCACCCGCAGGAGAATCCCGTGCACGTCGGCGGCGACGGCGCGGGCCGGAAAGTCGCGATAGAAATCCTCCGTGCTCAATTGCAGGCTCACCTGCGACCGGCCACAAAAGTTGACCGACCACTCGTGCCGCTCGACCACGAAGCCGACGGCTTCGAGCGCGGCAACCGCAAGCTCGACCTCGTCGACCGACACGACGAAGTCGACGTCCCGCGTGACCATGGGCTCGGCAGCTCAGTGGTTTACGGCGATGCCGCCGATCGCGCACCAGCGCAGCTCGGCCCGCTCGAGCGCATCTACCATGCGCATGACATCGTCCGCGCCGCCCGCCGTCTGCGAGTCGTAGAATTGTCTTCCGGTCATAGCCCTGGTTGTGGGCGACGTCGGATGGCCCTGCCGCCGTCCAGCGGTGCCCGCTCGGGCCGCGGCCGGCTAGCGCAGCGGCAGCGTGTAGCAGGCCGCCTGCTCGGCGTTGCGGACCAGTAGGCGGTCGCCGGCCACGGCGGGATTGTTCCAGGTCTGCCCCGTGAGCGCAGCGAGCCGCCCGCGGACGACCGGCTTCGCGGCCGAGCACTCCACGAGCACCACCTCTCCCGATTCCGCCTGCACGAGCAGCAGATCGCCGACCCGCAGCACCTGCCCCTGACCGTAGCGGCCCCCCTTCCAGGCCCGCTTCCCGTCGGCCAAGCGAACGCACTCCAGGATGCCGTCGGAGAGGCCGTAGGCATGGCCGTCGTGGATCACGACGTTCGTGAACTTGGTCTTGAGCAGGGCCGGCTGCGACCACACCTGCCGGAAGCGGAGCGGCTCGGCCCCGGCCTCGGCCGCGAAGACCGCCGCGCCGATGCCGTAGCCCTTCGAGATGAAGATCCGGCCGTCGGCGAGCACGTGCGGCTGGGAGCAGGAGGCGTCGGAGTTCGAGTGGCCGGGCCAGGGAAACGACCACAGCTCGCGGCCGTCGCGCGGATCGTACGCCGCCACGCTCGACTCGTTGACCGCGAGCACGACGTCGCGTCCGCCGATCGCGACCAGCGCGGGCGACACGTAGCTGATCTGCTCGCCGCCCGCCTGCCAGGTCCGCCCGCCCGTCGCGCGGTCGTAGGCCACGAGCGACACGGCCCCGCCCCCCTCACCCCGCAGCGGGCCGCCGCCCGGCACGATCACGAGCGCCTCGGTCACCAGCGGCGAGCCAGCGCGGCCCCAGGCGACCGCCGCCGCGTGCTCGTCGACCGCGATGCCCAGGTCGTCGAGGACGTTCTTTCGCCACAGCACCGTGCCCGTGGAACCCTCGAGGGCGTGCAGCCAGCCCGTCGCGCCCGTCGCGTACACGACGCCGTCGCGGATCGTGGGCGTGGATCGCGGGCCCACGCCGCCGAGCACCGTCTCGTGGCGGCCGCGGATCGGCACGGACCATTCGGGAGCACCGTCGGCGACTGCGTAGCAGGCGACGACCTCCTCGTCGCCCCGCTGCTCGAGCGTGACGGCGTGGCCGTCGTAGACGGCGAACCCGCTCCAGCCCGCCCCGATCGGACGCCGCCAGACCTCGCGAGGCGGTGTCGCCTCCCAGTCGGCGGCGAGGGCGGGCCCGGCGATCGCCCCGGTGCCGGCCGGGCCGAGGAACCGCGGGAAATCCTCGGGCCTGCTGGTCCACGTCGCGGAGGCCGCGGCCCGGCCGCCGACCGCCTTGGGGAGCATCTGGTCGCGGGACGGCGCCCACCGCCAGGCGAACTCCGGCACCA
>JBIPLS010000247.1:0-3051 GCA_044368305.1 Pirellulales bacterium | reverse complement strand
GAGCAGGCCAAGCAGGCGGCGGCGACGATGAATCCGCGGATCATGATTGGGCCTCGATGTACATGGTTCGCAGTTGATGCTGGATCTCCTCCAGGAGCCGCCGCTCCTCGGTCGTCAGATTGCCCTGGGTCTTCGCCTCGAGCATCGTGAGCGTGTCGATAAAGTGGCGGGCGGTGGCGAGGTTCTTCAGCGACTGCTTCGTGATCGGGTTGGGAATGCGGCCCAACGCCATCAGCGCCTGCGTGAACAGCGTGTGGATGAGAAACTCGAACGTCGCGGGCGGCGTCCGCCCGTCCGCGGCCGGGCTCGCCTCCGCCCCGCCGGCCGCCGGAAGGCTCTCGTCCGTCATGCCATCCTCCCGTCTTGCGAACGGCTCACGATTCGGCCACCCAGGCGCTGCCGGCGTGCCGCTCCACCGCCGCCGCCACGAGTCCCGCGAACAGCGGATGGGCCGCCGTCGGCTTGCTCTTGAACTCGGGGTGGAACTGCACCGCCACGAACCACGGATGATCCGCCAGTTCGACGATCTCCACGAGCGTCCCGGCCGGGTTCGTGCCGGCGATCACCAGCCCGGCCTCCTCGAGGGCCGCGCGGTACTTCCCATTGAACTCGTAGCGATGGCGGTGCCGTTCCGAGATCCGGGTGGTGCCGTAGGCGGCGGCGGCCTTCGTGCCCTCGGCCAGGATCGCGGGCTGGGCGCCGAGCCGCATCGTGCCCCCCTTGTCCACCACCGCGTGCTGCTCGTCCATCAGGCAGATCACCGGATGGGGCGTGTTGCGATCGAACTCCGTCGAATGGGCGCCGGCCAGGCCGGCGACGTGGCGGGCGACGTCGATCACGGCGCATTGCATCCCCAGGCAGATGCCCAGGAAGGGCAGCCGCCGCTCGCGGGCGAAGCGGATCGCCTCCACCTTGCCCTCGATGCCGCGCTCGCCGAAGCCGCCCGGCACGACGAGCCCGTCGAAGCCGGCCAGCAGCCGTTCGGCCCCTTCCCGCTCGATGTCCTCGCTCTTGATGGGCTGCACGCGAACCTGCGTCCGCTGCGCGATGCCGCCGTGGTCGAGGGCCTCGTAGATGCTCTTATAGGCGTCGCGGTGCTCGGCGTACTTGCCCACCAGGGCGATCGACACCTCGTGCTCCGGGTTCCGCAGCCGGTGCAGGATCTCGTGCCACTCCTCGAGCGCGGCCGGGGCCGCGTGGAGGCCGAACTTGCGCAGGATGATCTCGTCGATCCGGTTCGACTGCAGCGAGAGCGGCACCTCGTAGATCGAGAAGTCCTTGTCCCGCTCCTCGATGACGGCGTCGAGCGGCACGTTGCAGAACAGCGCGATCTTCTCCCTGTCGGACACGTCGAGCTCGCGCTCCGTGCGGCAGACGAGGATGTCGGGCTGGATGCCGATCTGCCGCAGCAGACCCACGGAATGCTGCGTGGGCTTGGTCTTCAGCTCTCCGGCGGCCTTCAGGTACGGCACGAGCGTGAGGTGGATGAAGATGCAGTTCTCGCGGCCCACCTGCAGCGGGATCTGCCGGATCGCCTCCAGGAAGGGCAGGCTCTCGATGTCCCCCACGGTGCCGCCGATCTCGGTGATCACGACGTCGGTGTCGACTCCGGCGAGCTGCGTGACGACCTCCTTGATCTCGTTGGTGACGTGGGGGATCACCTGCACCGTCTTGCCGAGGAACTCCCCGCGCCGCTCCTTGTTGATCACGGAGAGGTAGATCTGGCCGGTCGTGTAGTTGCACTGCCGCGTGAGCGGCGTGGCGGTGAACCGCTCGTAGTGGCCGAGGTCGAGATCGGTCTCGCTGCCGTCGTCGAGGACGTACACCTCGCCGTGCTGATACGGGCTCATCGTGCCCGGATCGACGTTGATGTAGGGATCGAGCTTCTGCATTCGCACCCGCAGGCCGCGGGCCTCGAGAAGCATGCCGATCGAGGCGGAGGTGAGCCCCTTGCCGAGCGAGCTGACCACGCCGCCGGTCACGAACACATGCTTGGTCACGGTGCGAGCTCCTTCCCATCCGCCGGCGGCGCCCCGATCCTCGGGGCCCGGCGGCGCTGCCGCCGAACACCCGGCGATTGAACCAGCGTTTTTCGCGGCGGTCAAACCCCGGCCGTCCGCCACGGCGTTCCGTGGTGTAGAGTTTGAGCATGCTCCCCTCCGCCTCGCCGCCGGCCACCGGGTCGGCGGCCACGTCCAACCTCCGCATCCGCAGCCTCGACCCGCTCGTCCCGCCGGCGCGGCTGTGCGCGCTGTCGCCCCTCGACGACTCGGCCCGGCGGACGATCGTGGCGGGCCGCCGGGAGGTGGAGCGGGTGCTGGCCGGCGAGGACCGGCGGCTGATGGCGATCGTCGGGCCGTGCTCGATCCACGACCTCCCCGCCGCCCGCGACTACGCCGGCCGGCTCCGCGCCCTGGCCGACCGGCTGGCCGACCGGCTGCTGGTGGTGATGCGGGTGTATTTCGAGAAGCCGCGAACCACCGTCGGCTGGAAGGGACTGATCAACGACCCCCACCTCGACGGCACCTTCGACGTCGCCACGGGGCTGCGGCTGGCGCGGGGCCTGCTCATCGAGATCGCCGGGCTCGGCCTCCCCACCGCCACCGAGTTCCTGGAGCCGATCACGCCGCAATACATCGCCGACACGATCGTGCTCGGCGCGATCGGAGCCCGCACCACGGAGAGCCAGACCCATCGCCAGATGGCCAGCGGCCTGTCGATGCCCGTGGGCTTCAAGAACTCCACCGACGGCACGCTCCAGGCGGCGATCGACGCCATGCAGGCGGCCCGCAGCCCGCACAGCTTTCTGGGGATCGACAACGAAGGCGGCACGTGCGTGGTGTCCACGACGGGCAATCCCTGGGGCGTGCTCATGCTGCGCGGCGGCCGCAGCGGCTCGAACTACTCTTCCGACGTGCTCCTCGAGGCCCGCCAACGGCTCGAGGCGGCCGGCCTGCCGGCCCGCTTGGTCGTCGATTGCAGCCACGCCAACTCGGGCAAGGACCACCGCCGGCAGGCGCTGGTCTGGCGGGACGTGCTCGAGCAGCGGAT
>JBIPLS010000246.1:0-3070 GCA_044368305.1 Pirellulales bacterium | reverse complement strand
CGGTGCCCGACGCCAACGCGATCGCCTGCGAGCACGACGACCTGCTCGAGGCCGTGAGGACGCGGCGGCAGCCGGTGGTTTCGGCGGCGGCCGGTGCGGCGGCCGTCGAGATCGCCGCCCGGGTTCTCGAAGCCGTCGAGACCGTCCCGTTCGGCAGGGTCGGCGGCGGCCGCGCCGCCGGCACGATCCCACTCTATCCGCGCCGCAAGACGGCGTAGTCGTCCCGCCTTGCGCCACCGGCCCGTCACGGCGGAAGCCGGACCCGTCCCGCTGTCGATACCTGCCGGGGGGCGAGGGGCCCCGCTTCGCAGCCGCGCAGGGGGTCGCCATGCGTCCGATCATCGCCGTCGCGCTCGCCGTCTCGTTGGCATTCCCGGCCGCCCGCGGCGACGACCAGGCCGCGGCATCGGCGGCCGATGCCTTCGTGGGGCTCGGGCTCGAGGGCTTCGCGGGCGAGGCATCGATCGCGGCGGCCCTGCGGCGGGCGGGCGCGGCGCCGGCGGACCGTGCGGCGGGGCAGTTGCTTCCGGGGCTCGAACTCCGCGGCCTGTCCGTCGCCGGGCCCAGCGACCGGGACGCGAACGCGCCGATCGCGGCGGAGCTTCGCAGCCGGCTCGACCGGCTCGACCTCGCCGCCGGCGTCCACGCCCGCGAGGACGCCGTCATCGAGGGTCCGTCGCAGTGGATCGGCCGCATCGGGCTGGCCAACGAACGGCCCGACGGCAGCGAGCGGCTGGAAGTGCGCACCACGCTCGGCCGCCGCGTCGACGGGGGCGTGCTCGGCATCGAGGTCGGTCCGCGGCTCGAGCGGAGGCTGCGTCGCGGGGCGACGTTCTTCATCGACGGCACGGCCGAGGCCCGGGCTGCCCGGTGGGCCGAGGACGACTGGTGGACGACGTCGGCCTTCGCGGCCGACGGCACGGGCGTGGTGGGCCTGGGGGCCCGCACGGGCGTCGTGCGGTAGCGGGCCGCCGTCAGGCGAGGTCGCGGTCCTGAAAGAGGACGAGGGCGACGAGCAGGGCGACGGTGGAGTAGAGCCCCGCGTAGGCGGCGGCCCAGCCCAGATAGCCCCACGGCACGGGCACGCCTCCGGCGACGGCGGCGTCGATCGTGAAGTGCTCCAACACCGGCAGCAGCGTCGCGAACAGCTTGCCGACGAACCGCACGATGGCGAACTTGCCGACGCTGGACTGGACGATGAGCGGCACCAGATGGCCGAGCGCGTAGACCGCGAAGCAGACGATGAGGTTCGGCACCATCCCCATGCGGGTCGATATGGCCAGGCTCACGGACGCGAGGAGGACGGTCTCCAGGAATGCGAGGATCAGCCCGGGGACGACCGTGATCATCTCCTCGGCACAGTCCTTCCACAGCGGATCGATCTTGGCTCCCTCGCGGGCGTCGTACACGACCTTGAGGCTCGTGGTGGCCAGCAGCACGCCGCCGAGGACGAGGAACACGAGCAGCGCGACCAGCGTCAGGCCGAGAAACTTGCCGACGATGAATCGCCCCCGGGTCAGCGGCTTGGAGAGCACCGTCAAGGCGGTGCGGCCCTCGATCTCGTCGGCCACGGCGACGCTCGCCGTCCACACCACCACCAGCAGGGCCAGCACCTTGATGAGCGTCAGGCCGCTGTCCTTGAGCATCTTCACGTCCTCGCCGAACGTGTTGTAGGGGATGTAGATGAAGAGCAGGAGCAGCATGGCCCCGGCGAGCAGTGCCACCGCGAACACGGGCTGGCCGATCGCCTCCTTCGTGGTGGCGGCGGCGACCGCCGCCACGCGCCGGGCCCCGAGCCGCAGGGCCGCGTAGGCGGCGGTGAGGGCGACGAGCACCGCCGCGGCCCAGGGCAGGATGGCCGCCTCGCGAAACTCCGGCACCAGGCCCCAGCGGACGGTGACCGCGACCGGACGGTCGGATTCGTTGCTGGCCTGCAGCGTCGGCCGTTGGCCGAGAAACGGGTTCGTCGTTCCCGCAGCCCGCCGCCAGCTCCACGGGGTCGCGGGATCGACGTCGATGTCCGGCACCTTCGTCAGGGCGAAGCCGGTGATCGGCTGCTGCGTGCGGACCACGAGCCGTCCGTCCGTCGCCACGTCGATCCGGTCGAGTTCCTGGGGCCGGAAGTCGAGGCGGATTTCCTGAAGCGCGGCGCCCGGCTCGACGGTGACGGTGCGGCTGCCGTCGGCGGCCGCCACGAATCGCAGCAGGGAGCGGCCGATCTCCACGAGGGGCGAGGGCGCCATCGTGGCCAGCGGGTACGTGAAGGCCGCGGCCAGGGCGGCGAAGGTCAGCAGCAGCCAGGCGAGCGGGCCCAGGAAGCCGTCGCGGAGGCTGGCCCGGGCCTCGGCCGCCGCCCGCGGCGCGGCGAGACGGAGCAGGCCGTAGCCGGCCAGGATCACGACGAGCGCGATCGCGGCGGCGGCGCCCAGCATCCAGATGGGCGGCAGGGCGATGAGCCAGCGGTTGGCGAACAGGGGGGCCATGCGGGAGCGCGAGTGGGAAAGACGGCGGGATTGACCGACGGGTCGCCATTATGCCCCGCCGCAGCGGGCCACGGAAGTTGCGTCGCCCGCCGTGGAATGCAGACCTGATGGTGGGACGATCCCCGGGCTTGCGCCCGGGGCTTCATGGGGCGATGGTGGACGATGCCGTGGCGTGGGTTTGGGACCGGACGCCCCGCCCTCATCAAGCCCCCGTCGTGGGCCTGGGGATCGGGCCGCGAGTCGGGGCGGTGTGGTCATCCCGCGGGCGTCAATCCGGCCGTGGCCCGGCCAGCACGGTGGCCGCCGGGCCCGCCAGCGGCCACGTCGCGGCCACGCGGTGCAGGTCGTCGAGGGTCAGCGACTCGACGATCCGCAGGGCGTCGGCGACGGAGCGGTGGACTCGCGCATGGGCCCACTCACCGCCCACCTCGAACAGCCGGCGGCGCGGCCGCTCGCCGGAAAGCACGATCCGGCTGGCGACCTTGTTGCGGGCCTGCTCGAACTCCGCCGCGGCGATGCCCCGGTCCGTCGCGGACGCATACACCTCGAGGATCCGGGACAGCAGTTCGTCCACGTCGGCGGCATCG
>JBIPLS010000010.1:0-32559 GCA_044368305.1 Pirellulales bacterium | reverse complement strand
TGGCGATCGCCGCGATCCATCTCTTCTTCCGCACGCGGATCGGCACCGCGATGCGGGCCGGGGGCGACACGCCGACGATGGCCCGGGCCCTGGGCCGCGACACGGGCCTGCTCACCGTGGCCGGCCTTGCCATCGCCAACGCGCTGACCGCGCTGGCCGGGGCGCTGGTCGCGCAATACCAGGGCTTCACCGACGTGCAGATGGGCATCGGCATGATCGTGTGGGGCATGGCCAGCGTGTTCCTCGGGGCGGCGCTCGTCGGACCGGTGGGTCTCGGCGGCGCGCTGGCCGCGACGGTCGCCGGCAGCGTCTCCTTCCGGCTCCTCGTCGCCGCTGCGCTGCGGGCGGGCCTCGATCCCGACTGGCTCAAGGCCGCCACGGCCGTCGTCGTGCTCGCCGCCCTCGTCGCCCCGCGACTCCTCACCCGTCGCCGCCATGCTTGAGCTCCGCGCCGCCACCGTGACCTTCGCCTCCCCGGGCGGCCCGACCGTGCGGGCCGTGGACGGGCTGTCGTTCACCGTTCCGCAGGGCGAGTTCGTGGTCGTGATCGGCACCAACGGGTCGGGCAAGAGCACGCTGCTCGGCGCAGTCGCCGGCACCGTGCGGCTCGACGCCGGCTCGATCCACGTCGCCGGCCACGACGTCACCGCCTGGAGCGAGCACCGCCGCGCGGCGCTCGTCGGCCGCGTGTTCCAGGACCCGCGGGCCGGCACCGCCGGCAGCCTCACGGTGCTGGAGAACCTGGCCGTCGCCGCGTGCCGCGGCCGCCGGCCCGGCCTCGGCTGGGCCACGAGCCGCGGGCTGCGGGCCGAGGCGGCCGCCCGGCTGGCGCGGATCGTGCCGGGCCTCGAGGCGCGGCTCGACCAGCCGATCGGCTCGCTCTCGGGGGGCCAGCGGCAGATCGTCACGCTCGTGATGGCGACCTGGCACCGGCCCGAGCTCCTGCTCCTCGACGAGCACACCGCCGCCCTCGACCCGGCCGCCGCCGACCGCGTGGTGCAAGCCACCGCGCGGATCATCCGCGAGGGGAAACTCACGGCGCTGATGGTCACCCACTCGCTCGCCCAGGCCGCGAGCCTCGGCGATCGTCTGCTGCTCGTCCACCGGGGCCGGATCGCGATCGACGTCGCCGGGGCGGCCAAGCGGCGGCTCACGGCGGAGGACCTCGCCGACCGCTTCGACCGCCTGCGGCGGGCCGACCAGCTCGACGAGGCGGCGGCCCGCACCCTCGCCAGGCTCTACGTGTAGCCACGCCATGCACGCCATCTCGACACTCGCGCGGCGATCGCTCCCCACGCTCCTGCTGCTCGCCGGCGCCTCGGCGCTGCTCCTCGCCACGGACCGCGCCGGCGCCCGGCGGTCGCTGCCGGCCGTGGCGGTGCTCCAGCAGGTGAGCACGGCCGTCCTCGACGACGCCGTCCGCGGCATGATCGAGGGGCTCGCCGACCGCGGCTACGTGGACGGGAAGACCGTGAACATCCGCCGCTACAACGCCGAAGGCGACCTGGCGCAGGCGAACGCCATCGCCCGCGAGATCGCCGGCGGGCCGTTCGACGTCGCGCTCACCTCCAGCACGCCCTCGCTTCAGGCGCTGGCCACGGCCAACGCCCGCGGCCGGGTGATGCACGTGTTCGCGGCGGTGGCCGATCCCTTCTCCGCCGGCGTGGGGCTCGACCGCCGCGACCCGCTCGTCCACCCGCGACACCTCGTCGGCTACGGCAGCCTGGCGCCGGTGGACGCCACGTTCGGCATCCTGCGCCGCATCAATCCCGCGGTGCGGACGGTCGGCGTGGCCCACAATCCCGCCGAGAGCAACTCGCGGCGGTTCATGGAGCTCGCCCGGGCGTCGTGCCGGGCCCGCGGCATCGCGCTCCTGGAGGCGGCCGTCGAGAACTCCTCGGGCGTGATCGAGGCCATCCAGGCGACGATCGCCCGCGGTGCGGAGGTGATCTTCGTGCCGGGCGACACGACCGTGTCGAGTGTCATCGACCCGGTGGTCGCGACGGCGGCGAAGGCCGGGCTGCCGGTGTTCACGGTCGTGCCCGGCAAGCCGGACCGCGGCACCCTGTTCGACGTCGGTTTCGACTTCCGCGAGGTCGGGCTCCTCGCCGGCCGCACCGCCGGCGACCTGCTCGCGGGGGCCGACCCCGCCACGATGCCGATCGGCGAGACCGCCCGCGAGATCCCGCCCCGGCTGACGCTGAACATCGCCGCCCCGGGCTACGACCGGAACCGCTGGCGGGTACCGGACGAACTCCTCGCCCAGGCCCGGGTGATCGTGGACGACCACGGCTCCCGCGAGCAGCCCGCGGCCGTGCTGCAGGGCCCGTTCACCGAGGCGGAGGACCGCTGACGGCGCGGCGGTTGGCATTGAGCGGCACCCGTCGGACGGGTACGTTCCCGCCGGCTTTCGAACGCCCCGGGGACGCCGCATTGAACACCGCGACCGCGTGCCTGGTGACGCTGGCCGCCGCGAGCAGCGGGCTCTACGCATTGGCGTGGGCGCTCCTCCACGGCTGGGCCGCCTGGCATCGGCGGCATCCCGGCACGGCGGCCGCGGCCGGCGTCACCGTGCTCAAGCCGCTGTGCGGCGCCGACGACCAGCTGGAGCGGAATCTCCTCTCCTTCTTCCGCCTCGAGCACGCGCCGCTGCAGCTCGTGTGCGGCGCGGCCGATCCGGCCGACCCGGCGCTCGAGATCGTCCGCCGGCTCGCCCGCCGCCACCCCGGCCGCGACGTGACCATCGTCGTGGGAACGAACGAGCGGGCCGCCAGTCCGAAGGTCGGTCTCATGGAGGCGCTCCTGCCGCACGCCCGGCACGACATCATCCTCCTCTCCGACAGCAACGTCCGCGTCGCCCCCGACGAGGTCGGCCATGTCCTCCCCGGCTTCGCCGACCCGCGGGTGGGGATGGTGCACCAGCCCGTCGTCGGCGTCGGCGAGCGGACGCTGCCTGCCGCCTTCGAGAACCTCCACTACACGGAGTTCGCCGGCTTCCTCTCGGTGGCCGCCACCGTCATCTCGGGCCAGCATGCGGTGAACGCCAAGGGGCAATGGGTGCGGCGGGCGGCGCTGGCCGATGTCGGCGACTTCGCGGGCGTCCGCGACCACGGTGCCGACGACTACATGCTCTCGCAGCTCCTCCTGGCCCGCGGCTGGCGGCTGCGGCTCGCCCCCGTGCCCGTCAGCACGGTGCAGGCGCGCTGGTCGTGGCGGCAACTCGCCCTCCGCCACCTGCGGCACTCGAGCCTGCGCCGCCGGATGGTGCCCTGGGCCTACCCGCTCGAGCTCCTCCTCAACCCGGTGCCGTGGGCCTTGGCCCTGCTGGCGACCGACTGCGCCGCGGCCGCGGTGCCGCTGGTCGCCCTCAAGACGGGCCTGGAGATCTCCGCGGCGCGGTCGCTCCGCGGCCGGCCGCTCGCCTGGCGGCATGCCCTCGCCATCCCGGTGAAGGATCTGCTCTACTTCGTGGGCTGGTTCGCGTCGTTCACCGTCCGCTCGGTGTCCTGGCGGGGCAGGGCGTACGGCATCGGGCCGGGCGGCCGGCTCGAACCGCTCGACCCGCTGCCGGCACCGGGCCTCACCCCCCGCGCCGCGGCGTGAGGCCGAGGCACCTGTCCCGCCGACCGGCGGCGCGCGGAGACCGATCGATGCGTTGGTTTTTGGCGTCGTTGCTGCTGCTGCCGGCCGTGGTCGCCGCGGCGCCGCCGCTCCGCGTGGGCATGGAGCTTTCCTACCCGCCGTTCGAGATGACCGATCCGCAGGGCCGGCCGACGGGCGTGAGCGTGCGGCTCGCGGAAGCGCTCGGCAGGCACCTGGGCCGCGAGGTCGTGATCGAGAACATCGCCTTCGACGGCCTGATCACGGCGCTCAAGGCGGGCAAGATCGACTGCGTGATTTCGTCGCTCACGGCCACACCCGAGCGGCGCAAGTCGATCGCCTTTTCAGAGCCGTACCTGAAGACGGGGCTGGCGCTGCTGGTGGCCAGCAAGTCGCCCGTGCGGTCGGCCGCGGACCTCGACGCCCCCGGCCGCGTCGTCGCCGTGAAGAAAGGCACGACCGGCCACCAGTACGCGGCCACTGCCCTGAAGCGGGCGCGGGTGCTCGTGCTCGACAAGGAGGCTGCCGCCGTCCTCGAGGTCGCGCAGGGCAAGGCCGACGCCTTCATCTACGACTCGCTCTCCGTGTTCCAGAACCAGCGCCGCCACCCGGAGCAGACCCGTGCCCTGCTCGAGCCGTTCCGTGAGGAGACCTGGGCGATCGGCCTGCGGCCCGGCGACGACGACCTGCGGCATCGCGTCAACGAGTTCCTGGAGGACTTCCGGGCCGCGGGCGGCTTCGAGCGGCTCGGCGACGAGTTCCTGCCGGAGGAGAAGGCCTATTTCAAGGCCCACGGCCTGCCCTTCTATTTTTGACCACGCCGGCCCCACCGCCGCCTGCAGCCAGCCGACGGGTCACGATCGCGCGTCGCCACGGCCGACGAGATGCTTTCCGGATCGTAAGGCCTGCGGCGGACGGTTCGACGCGTTTCCCGATTGACGACGCCCGGTCCCGGGAACTACCGTCCATGGTATGTCCCGTCGGTTTTCCCACGTGCTCGCGATCCTCACGGCATGCTCGACCATGCTTGCGGGGATGCCGATTCGTGCGTCGGGCGCGACCGGGTCTCCCGGGCCGGGCATCTGCTTCTCCGCGTCCTCCTGCGATGCGGTCGATCCCTCCGATCCGCGGGCCGAGTCCACGCGGGAAGCGGAGGAAACGGAGACCCAGCAGGAGGATGTCGACACGAAGATCGACCTGTTCGCCGAGATCGCCGTCCCGCGGCGGCTGAGGGCCTGCCTGCTCGGCGCGATCAATCTGCCCGCCCGCCCGGGTGAGCGGGACGGCTGCTCTCAGCTTCCCGCGATTCGCGGCCCGCCCGCCCGCAGCTGACCTTCCGCGTCCTGCCTGCGACGGCGGCCCGGCCGCCGTCCGTCCCTTCCCGTTTCACGTCCGGCGGGAGCCCGTCGTGAAACCATCCTCGCGGGCCCGCATGTCCGTTTCCGAACCGCACGCACCACGCGACGACCTGGCCGCCCTGCTGGCCGATGCGGCCCACTACCTGCCGGCACAGGGGCCGATCGACGTCTTCATCCACCACAACACGCTCCACGCCTTCGAGAACCAGCCGTTCGAGGAGGCGGTGGTCCGGGCGGCGGCGATGCTCGACACCGAGCCGTTCCTGCCGGAAAGCCGCTACCTTGAGGAGCTCGCGGCCGGACGCATCCGGCCGGCCGACGTCGACGCCGTCCTCGACCGCGAGCATCGCGACCGGTCGGCCCCGCCGCTGGCGGGCGGTCGCCTGCCGCTCCGCGACCTGCACCGCGTCCTGCTCCTGCATCCCGTGCGGCAAGAATCCGACGCGGCCGTCCGCTGGACGCTGACCGAGAGCGACGTGCTCGAACGCTTCCGCGATGATCTCCCCCCGGCGACCCGCCGCCGGCTGCTCGCCGGTGACGTCGGTGCCGAGGGCCGTCATCGCCTGGCGGGCGTCGAGGACGAGTCCACCCGGGAAGCCACCTACGCCCGGTCTTCCCGGCAAGGCTCGGATCCCGAGCGTGTCGCCTGCAGCGAACTCTGGCACGCCTGCGTCGAGGCCGTGGCCACCTCGCGCCCGGCCCTCGGCAGGCCGCGGCCACCCGTGCGGCACCGCGACCTGATCCGCGGTGTCCATCCGACCATCGACACGGACGAGCTCGTCCACCCGCTGCTGATCCGCATCTGTGCGGCGTACCTCGACCAGGGCGTGGCCAGTTGGCAGATGCCCGATCGCGATCGCGGCCTGCTCGCCGCCGCCGTGGAACTGTACGCGAACCCGCTCGGGCCCACCGAGCCCTGGACGGCGCGGCTGCCGTCGGCCCTGGCGGCCTGCCGGGGCGCGCCGGCGGAGGCGTTGATCGAGCGCGACCTGGGCCGCTTCGGCGTCCCCGCCGCGGATCGCCGTGAGTTCATCCGCCGCTCGCTGCTGGCGCTTCGCGGCTGGGCGGGCATGATCCGTCAGTTCGAGGAGCGGCCCGACCGGACCCCCGTCGAGGCCGTCCCCGCCCGGCTCGCCGACTTCCTCGCCCTCCGCCTGGTTCTCGATCGCGTGGCGACCGAATGGGCCGCGCGGCAGTTGGGCCACGGCCGTCGCGCCGGCGAACAGGTCGACCTCGCCTCCTGGCGCGTCGAACTCCAGGACCGATGGCCTGCCCGGCGTGGCCCGGGAACGCTCGCCCGGGCGTTCCTGCTGCATCAGGTCGCCCAAATCGCCGCGCTGTCCGCCGGCGACGTGCGCAGCCTCGACGAGAACGAGGTGCTGCGGCTCGAGCACGCGATCGCCGATTTCGACGCGCTCGCGCGGCGGCGGATCTTTCACCTGGCCTACGAGCGCCGTCATCGGATCACGGTGCTCGACGGCCTTGCGGCCCACGTCCGGATCGCGGCGGCCCCGGGCCCCACGCGCCCGCCGGCCCAGATGGTCCTCTGCATCGACGAGCGGTGCGAGTCGTTTCGGCGGCACGTGGAGGAACTCGGCCTCGGTCTGGAAACCTTCGGAACCGCCGGGTTCTTCGCGGTTCCGATGTACTACCGGGGGCTGGACGATTGGCACGCCTCGCCACTGTGCCCGATCGTGGTCAAGCCGTCGCACACCGTGCTCGAGGTGCCCGAGGAGGAGTCGGCCCACGACCATCGCCGCCATCTCGACTGGCGCCGGCGTTACGGACGCCTGGCGGGCGGTCTCGCCTCAGGGTCGCGGACGCTCCTCGGCGGCGGCTTGTTCACGGCCCTGGCCGGGAGTCTCGCCGCCGTGCCGCTGGTGTCCCGCGTGGCCTTCCCCCGGCTCTCCGCCCGCATCGGCAGGTCCGCCGCCGCGCTGGCCCGCGGGCGGATCGCGAGCCGCCTCGAACTGTTCCGCAACCCGGACGTGGAGCCGCTCGCCGACGGTACGCTACCGGGCTTCGACAGCGCCGAGATGGCCGGCTGCGTCCGCCGGGTGCTCGAGGACATCGGCCTGACAGGGCGGTTCGCGCGGCTCGTGGCGGTGCTGGGCCACGGATCCTCCAGCCGTAACAACCCTCACGAAAGCGCCTACGACTGCGGCGCCTGCGGCGGCGGCAAGGGCGGGCCGAACGCCCGGGCCTTCGCCCTCATGGCCAACGATCCGCGGGTGCGGACCCGGCTGGCCGCGGACGGGCTTGCGATCCCCGCCGACACGCGTTTCGTCGGGGGGCTCTTCGACACCTGTGCCGACTCGATCACCTGGTTCGACGAGGATCGTCTGCCCGAAGGCCACCGCGAGGACATGTGCCGGCTGCGGGAGGCCTGCGCCACGGCCACGGCGCTCGACGCCCACGAGCGGTGTCGGCGTTTCGAGAGCGCGGCGTTGGGACTCACGCCGCGCGAGGCCCTGGCCCACGTCGAAGCCCGCAGCGTGGACCTCGCGCAGGTGCGGCCGGAACTCGGTCACGCCACGAACGCCGTCGCCGTCATCGGCCGCCGCTGGCGTACCCGCGGGCTGTTTCTCGACCGCCGGGCGTTCCTCGTCTCCTACGACCCGACGATCGACGCCGACGGCGGGATCCTGGCCCGGACGCTCGCTGCCGTCGGGCCCGTCGGCGCGGGGATCAACCTCGAATACTTTTTCTCGACGATCGATCGGCTCGGCTATGGCGCCGGCACCAAGCTCCCCCACAACATCACGGGGCTCATCGGCGTGATGGACGGCCACGCCAGCGACCTGCGGACGGGGCTGCCCTGGCAAATGGTCGAGATCCACGAGCCCGTGCGGCTGCTGATCGTGATCGACGCGACCCCGGAGGCGATCCTCGGGGCCGCCGCGCGGGTGCCGGCCATGCAGAACTTGGTCGCCAACCGCTGGGTGCAACTCGTGTCGTGGCATCCCGACACCGGTCGGCTGATGGTCTTCGAGGACGGCGAGTTTCAGCCGTACGTGCCCGAAACCAACGCCATCGCGGAGGTGGATTGCTCGACGGATTGGTACCGTGGCCACCGCGGGCACCTGCCGCCCGCACGGGTTCGGGCGGGGCTGCCGCCGCTCGACCGCCACCCGGCCGGAGGCACCGCATGACGGGGCACGAACTGATCTCGGCGCTCGTGGTCGCCCAGCTCGCGGCCCCGGCCGCGGCGCTCGCGGCCATCGGCCTGCCGGCGGTGCTCGGCCGGCCGCTAGGCGAGCGGGCGACCGGCCACGTCGTGGGGGCGGGGTTCGGGGTCGGGTTCCTCGCCGCCGCGGCCCTGCTCGTCACGCTGGCAGCCCGGGGTTTCCGCCCCGAGATCGTCCACGTGGCGACGCTGTTCACCGTCGGGCACCATGCGGCCACCCTGCACCTCGTGGCCGACGCGCTCTCCGTGCCCTACGTCTGCTTCAGCAGCGGCCTGTGCTGGCTCGTCAACGCCTTCGCCGGCAAGTACCTGCACCGCGAGCCGGGCTTCACGCGGTTCTTCATCCTGCTCTCGCTGTTCGGCACGGGCATGAACCTGATGGTGCTGGCCGACAGCATCGACGTCCTGTTCGCGGGCTGGGAGTGCGTCGGCATCTCCTCGGCGCTGCTGATCGGTTTCTTTCACGAGCGCGGCAACGCGGTGCGGGCGGCCCTGCGGGCCTTCGCCACGTATCGTGTCTGCGACGTCGGCATCCTCGCCGCGAGCGTCGTCATCCATCGGGCCGTCGGCTCCGGCGACTTCGAGCGGCTGTTCGGCGTGGACTGGCCGCACGGCGTCTCGCTGGTGCCGGCGGCGACGGCCACCGCCGTCTCGCTCCTGCTGGTGTTCGCGGCGCTGGGGAAGTCGGCCCAGGTGCCGTTCTCCGGCTGGCTGCCCCGGGCGATGGAGGGCCCGACGCCGTCGAGCGCGATCTTCTACGGCGCCCTGTCGATTCACGCCGGCGCCTACGTGCTGCTGCGGTGCGGCCCGCTCCTGGACCACGCCCCGCTGGCCCGCTGGCTGCTGCTGGCGATCGGCGCCGGGACCGCGGTGCATGCGAGTCTGGTCGGCAGCGTGCAGACCGACCTCAAGAGCGGCCTCGCCTACGCGTCCATGACGCAGGCATCGCTGATCCTCGTCGAGATCGGGCTCGGCTGGCGGGTGATCCCGCTCGTGCACGTCGTCGGCCATGCGATCGTTCGCAGCCTGCAGATCCTGCGGTCGCCGTCGGCGCTGCACGATCGGCACGAACTGGCGGCCGCCCTCGGCGGGCATCCGGGGCCCGGCCGACGCTGGCTGATCGACCGACTGCCACGATCCTGGCAGCGGGCGCTCTACCGGGTCGCGCTCGACCGCGGCTACGAGGAGATGACCGTGACGCGGTTCGTGGTCGGGCCGCTCCTGGGGCTGGTGGAATGGGCCGCCGCCGCCGAACGGCGCTGGATCGCTTGGATCGGCGGTGCGGCCGACGGAGGCCGGCGATGATCCCGCTCGCCACCCTCGTCTGGCCGCAGGACTGGCTGCTGCCGGCCGTCGCAGTCGCCGTCGCCGCGCCGCTGCTCGGCGCCGCGGCCACGGCGGGCAGGCTGACGGACCGCGGCCTGCGGATCGTCGCCTGCGCTGCGTCGGGGATCGCGCTGGCGGCCAGCCTCGTGGTGCTGACGGCCGTGCAGGCGGCCACGGCCGCGCCGCTGGCCTGGGGCGCCGCGCTCGGGGACGGCCGGCTCGTGTACGTCGACGGACTGGGCGCCATCCTGCTCGTCTACGCGACGCTGGTCTCGACGGCCATCGCGCTGGTGAAGCCCCGCCGGATGCTCGATCGGCGGTCGATCCGCCGCATGCTCCTCGGCCTGGCCGCGACGCTCGCCCTGTTCGTGACGTCGCACCCGGTCGCGCTCGTCGCCCTGTGGGTCGCGACGGCCCAACCGACGTGGCGATCCGTCCGCATCACGCCCGAGGGCCGGGCCTCGGCCCGCGTGTTCGCGGTCTACATGACCGCCGCGGTGTCGTGCATGGCCGTGGGCACCTGCCTGCTCGTCGCGGACCCGCCCTGGGAACGGTCGAGCGGGGCGGTCGGCATGGCCGGCGGATGGCTGGTCGCCGTCGCGGTCATGATCCGCAAGGGGATCGTGCCCTTCCACTCGTGGTACCCGGCGCTGTTCGCCGGAGCCCCGATGTCCACGGCCCTGCGGGCCACGCAGCCCCAGGTCGCCGCCTACACGGCAGTGCGGTTGCTGGTCGGTCACGCCGACGGCGTGCCGCACGAACTGCAGCTGCTTTCCGCCCTGGCGCTCGTCACGTCGGTCTACGGGGCGGCCTTGGCGCTCGTGCAGCGGGAACTCCGCGGCTTCATCGGGGCGCTGGCGATGAGCCAGTCCGCCCTCGTGCTCGCCGGGCTCTCGGGCACCCTGCCGATGGAACTCACCGGGGCCTTCTGCGTGTGGATCTCCGGCGGCCTGGCCCTGACCGGCATCGGGCTGGTCACCTGGGCCTTGGAAAGCCGGGCCGGCACGATCCCGCTCGACACGCTCCAGGGCCGCTTCTGGGACGCCCCCTCCCTGGCGGCCTTCTTCCTGCTCTTCGGCATGGCCGCGATCGGCTTTCCGGGCACGCTCTCGTTCGTGGCCGACGACCTGATCGTCTCGGGCAGCCTCGACCAGAACATGTTCGCCGGGCTGATGGTCATCGCTTCGACGGTGCTCGGGGGAATCGCCGTGATGCGCTGCTGGTTCACCGTGTTCGGCGGTCCGACCGCCACGGATCATCCGCAGCATGCGATCCTGCCGCGGGAACGGGCGTCGTTCACCATCCTGCTCGCCGTCCTCTTCGGCCTGGGGCTCTGGCCCGGTCCGCTGGTCCGCTCCCTCGACAGGGCCGCGGGGCAGATCCTCCGCCGGCCCGCCCCCGTCCACCCGTCCGCTGCGCCCTCTTCCTCCGCCGATCCTTCCCGCTGAAAGGAAGCCCATGATCCCGCTTGCCGACGCCACGCTCTGCGGCCACCCGCCGGCACTGCTCGCCATGCTCAACGCGGAGCAACTCTCCCGCATCCTCGAATCCCTGGAGCGGAACCTGCTGACTCCGATCCCGCTGTGCTTCGTGCTCGGCATCGTCTGCACGCGGATCCACGGCGGCATCAGGATCCCGAAGGAGCTCTACCTCTCGATCGCCATCTTCCTTCTCATGTCGATCGGCTTCGTCGGCGGCCACGAACTGGCGCACGAGTACCACGAGCACGGCGTCTCGACGATCTGGAAGCCGGCGTTGGCGACGCTCGTGCTGGGCTGCGTGACGCCGATCACCGCGTATCTCGTGCTCCGCTATCTGTGCCGCTTCTCGATCGCCGACTCCGCCGGGATCGCCGCCCACTACGGGAGCACGTCGGCCGTGACCTACGCCGTGGCCAACTCGTTCGTCGAGCAGACGCAGCACCCGGCGAACAGCTTTCTGCCCACGCTCGTCACGATTCTCGAATGCCCGGGCATCGCGATCGCCCTCGTTCTGGGCGCGGCCCTTTCGGCCCGGGAGCAGGCGGCGAAGGCGGGGGCGTCCGGCAGGCCCGTCCGCGAGTCGAAGCTCGGCGAGGCGCTCTACGAGGTGATGACTGGGCAGTCGATCATGCTCATGGCGGGCCTGCTGGTGATCGGCTTCGTGTCGACGCTGTTCATGGACCCCAAGGGCTTGCAACCCTTCTACGACTTCTTCCAGAGCAAGGGCATGCTGTTCCGCGGCTGCCTCTGCATCTTCCTCCTCGAGATGGGCCTGGTCGCCGGCGAGCGGCTCGGCGACCTGGTCAAGGTCGGGCCCGCACTGGTGGCCTTCGGCATCCTCATGCCGCTGGTCCACGGGTTCTTCGGCGTGTATCTCGGCCACCTCGCCGGCCTGAACCTCGGCGGCTGCACCGTGCTCGGGGCGATCGTGGCCAGCGCCTCCTACATCGCCGCGCCGCCGGCGGTCCGGCTCACCCTGCCGGAGGCGAATCCGACGCTCTCCATCACCGCGGCCCTGGCGATCACCTTTCCCTTCAACATCGCCTTCGGGATCCCGATCTACTTCGAGATGGCGAGATGGGTGGGGGCCACCTGACCCGCGTCGCATAGACTCCGCTGGCAACGTCGCCTTTCCTTCTCTCCTCAAGCCCGGGAGCTCCTGCCATGCAACTCTATCCCCTCAAGCTCGTGACGGTGGTCGGCGAAACCGTGATCATGGACGACATCGCCAAAGACGGCGTCAAACTCGGGGCCACCGGCTACACGCTCTCGGAGGTGTCGGGACGGGGTTCACGCGGGGCGCGGGCCGAGATCATGACCGGCACGGCGAAGACCATGAAGCTCGAGTTCGTGGTGCCGATGGAAGTGGCCGAGAGGATCCTCAAGCACGTCTCGCACGACTACTTCGAGCACTACGCCTGCATCGCCTGGCTGTCCGACGTGCAGGTGGTCCGCGGCCAGGCCTACGTCACGCCGTGATCGCGGCGGCCGGTCAGAAATAACCCTCGCGCTTCTTCTTCTCCATCGAGCCGGCCTCGTCCTTGTCGATGAGCCGGCCCTGCCGTTCGCTCGTCCGCGTCAGCAGCATCTCCTGGATGACCTCCGGCACCGTCACGGACGTGGACTCGTGGGCGGCGGTGAGCGGGTAGTCCCCCATCGTGCGGAACCGCACCCGTTTCACGACCGGCCGCTCGCCCGGCCGCAGGCGGAAGCGGCCGTCGTCCACCATGATCCACTGCCCCTCGCGATCGACCACGGGCCGCTCGGCCGCGAAGTAGAGCGGCACCAGCGGGATCCGCTCGCGGTGGATGTACTGCCAGATGTCGAGCTCGGTCCAGTTGGAGAGCGGAAACACGCGGATGCTCTCGCCGCGGTGGATGCGGGCGTTGTAGAGGTTCCAGAGCTCTGGTCGCTGGGCCTTCGGGTTCCAGTGCTGATGCGCGTCGCGGAAGGAAAACACCCGCTCCTTGGCCCGCGACTTCTCCTCGTCACGGCGGCCGCCCCCGAGTGCGGCGTCGAACCGATGCACCGCGAGGGCCTCGACGAGGGCATGGGTGTTCATCGTCGGCGTGTAGACGCTGCTCGGGTGGTCGAAGGGATTCATGCCCGCCGCCAGGGCTTTCTCGTTGACGTGGACGAGGAGCCGGAAGCCGTGCTCCGTGCACCACCGGTCGCGGAACTCGATCATCTCCCGGAAGTTCCAGGTGGTGTCGATGTGCAGCAGCGGGAACGGCAGCGGACCGGGCGCGAAGGCCTTGCGGGCGACGTGCAGCATGCACATCGAGTCCTTGCCGATCGAGTACAGGAGCACCGGGTTCTCGAACTCGGCCGCCACCTCGCGGATGACATGGATCGCCTCCGCCTCCAGGGCATCCAGATTCCGCAATTCGTATGCCATGCCGGCAATCCTCGGTCGGTCGAACGAACGGCGCCGGGCACGGTCGGCCACCGGGCCGGCGGTGGACAGGCGGCCGGATCACCGCTCGCCCACCCGCGGCAACTCGCCCGCTGGGGCATGATAGCGAGGCGGCGACGGTGAATCTGCCGGTGTCCGTGCCCCCGGCCGGCGCCGGCAGCGTCATCCGCGCGGATGCATCGTCGGCCTCGTGCTATCCTGCCGGGATGCCCCGCTGGCTCGCCCACGCCGTCGTCGTCGCCCTGCTCATCGGCAGCATCGCCCTGGCCTTCGCCCGCGTCGGCTATGCGTGGAATTGGGCCGGCGTGTGGGAGTATCGGGCCAAGTTCCTGCAGGGCTGGCTGGCGACGGTCGCCCTCAGCCTCGCGGCCCTCGTGGCCAGCGTCGCCGTCGGTGCCGCCGTGGCCCTGATGCTTCGGTCGCGACACACGGTGGTCGAAGCCTTCGCCCGCACCTACGTGGAGGCGATCCGCGGCACGCCGCTGCTCGTGCAACTGCTCATCGGCTTCTACGTCGTGGCCAGCGCCGTGGGCCTGGAGAATCGCTACGTCGTCGGCACCCTCGTGCTCGCCCTGTTCAGCGGCGCCTACATGGCCGAGATCTTCCGCGGCGGGCTGGACGCCATCCCCGCCGCCCAGATCGACAGCGCCCGGGCCATCGGCCTCACGCCGGGGCAGACGCTCCGCCTCGTCGTCCTGCCGCAGGCGGTGCGGATCGTGCTGCCCGCCGTGGCCGGCCAGCTCGTCTCGCTCGTCAAGGATTCGTCGCTGCTCTCGGTGATCGCGATCTCGGAGTTCACGCTCGCCGCCCAGGAGGTGAACTCGTTCACCTACTCGGCGCTCGAGAGCTACCTGCCGCTGGCCGCCGGCTACCTCGCCCTCACCCTGCCGCTCTCCGCGCTGGCGCGGTGGCTGGAGCGGCGGTTCCGCTACGAGGCCGCATGAGGCTCGAGATCGCGGGGCTCGTGCAGCGGTTCACCGACCCACGGACGGGCCGGACGGCCACCGTCCTCGACGGCCTCGACCTCGCCACCGGCGACATCCGCGCGCTCGTGCTCGTGGGGCCGTCGGGAGGCGGAAAATCGACGCTGCTGCGGATCCTCGCCGGCCTCGACCTGCCAGCCGCGGGCACCGTCGCCTTCGACGGCGCACCGTTGCCCCGCGACGATGCGGGGCTGCGTGGGTATCGCCGCAGCGTCGGCACGGTCTTCCAGGGATACAACCTCTTCCCGCACCTCTCGGCGTTGGAAAACCTGCTCTTGCCGCTCGTCCACGTCCATGGGCTTTCCCGTGCCGCGGCCCTCGACCGCGTCCACGAGCCGCTGGAGCGGTTTCACCTGGCGGCCCACGCGCACAAGCGGCCCGCGGAGCTCTCCGGCGGTCAGAAGCAGCGGATCGCTATCCTGCGGGCGCTGGTGGTCCGGCCGCGACGGCTGTTCCTCGACGAGCCGACCAGCGCCCTCGACCCGGAGATGACGGCCGAGGTGCTGGAAATGATCGGCGAGCTGCGGGCGGGGGGCACGCAGTTCGTGCTCGTGACGCACGAGATGGGCTTCGCCCGCCGAGCCGCCGACGAGGTGGCCTTCGTCGCCGACGGCCGCGTCGCCTTCCACGGCCCGCCCGCCGCTTTTTTCGCCGCCTGCCCCGTGGACCGCGTCCGCCGCTTCCTCCACACCGCGAGCCATCCATGACCGCCCCGCCCGGCACCGCGGCCGCCGAACCGGCCGTCGCCGCCTTCCTCGGGTCCCTCGTCGGCGACGCCCTGGCGATGCCCGTGCACTGGTATTACGACCAGCGGGCGCTCGACCGCGACTACCCGGAACTGGCCGACCCCGCGCGGCCGGCCGGCTACCTCGCGCCGCGTTCCCCGCACCCCGACAGCATCCTCTGGCGGTCTCACTACGAGCCCGCGGGACCGAAGGCCGACATCCTCCGCGAGCAGGCCGCCTACTGGGGCCGGCGCGGCATCCATTACCACCAGTTCCTCCTCGCCGGTGACAACACGCTCAACTTCACGCTCGCCGTCGAACTCTTCCGGATGCTGCGCCGCACCCGGCAGCACGACGCGGAGAAGTGGCTCGACCACTACGTGGCGTTCATGCTCACCCCCGGCCGCCACCGCGACACCTACGTCGAGGAGTACCACCGCCATTTCTTCACCAACCTCGCCGCCGGCCGCAAGCCGATCAACTGCGGCGTTCGCGACGTGCACATCGGCGGCCTCGTGCCCGTGCCGGCGCTCGTGGCCGGGCTCGGGCCGCGGCATCCCGACCTGCGGGGCGTGGTCCGGCAGCACGTGGCGATGACGCACAAGGACGACGGCGTGCTCGCCGCCGCCGACGCGCTCGCGCGAATCCTCGTCCGCGTCACCCGCGACGACCGCTCTGGCGCCGATCGCGACCTGCGGACCGCGATCCTCGAGGAGGCGGCCGACTGGATCTCGGCGGCGAAGTGCCGCGACTGGGATGCCCGCGCGGCCGCCGGGCCGCCCCCCTGCCCCGACCGGGCCGTGGTGGGCGGCACGCTCAGCCCGGCCTGTTACATCGACGACGCCTTCCCCGCGGCCCTGTTCCTCGCCTGGCGGCACGCTGGCGACGTCGCGGCCGGCCTGCGGGCCAACGCCTTGTGCGGTGGCGACAACTGCCACCGCGCCGCCGTCGTGGGCAGCCTGCTGGCCGCGGCCTCACCGATTCCTCACCCGCTGCTCGCTGGCCTGCGGGCGAATGCTACGATTGCCGACATCGCATCCCCTTAGGCGTTGGCTCACCCGTTCCCCATGGCGTCGTCCACCACCCGCTCCACTCCGGCCACGCCTCCGTTGGCCGCCGGTGCTGTGCCGCTCGTTCCCACCCGCACGATCCTGCTCACCGCCGACCCGGCCGCCGCCGATCCCGTGGCCGCCAAGCGAGCCGAACTGCGCAGGTATTTCCACCACACCTGCGAGCTCTACGACCGGCTCTTCGCCCTGATACGCGACGACGCCTCCTACTACGAGCGGCACGAGCCGCTGCGGCATCCGCTGATCTTCTACTACGCCCATCCGGCCGTGTTCTACGTCAACAAGCTGACGGCCGGCCGCTTCATCCCGGAGCGGCTCGACGCCCGCCTGGAGGCGATGATGGCCGTGGGCGTGGACGAGATGTCCTGGGACGACCTCAACACGGCGCATTACGACTGGCCGTCGGTGGCCGCCGTCCGCCACTATCGGGCGGCCCTGCGCGAACTGGTTGACGAGTTCATCCAAACGATGCCGCTCGAACTGCCGATCGGCTGGAACTCGCCCGCCTGGCTGATCCTGATGGGGATCGAGCACGAGCGGATCCACCTCGAGACGTCGAGCGTGATCATGCGGCAGATGCCGCTGGACGAACTGCGGCATGGCGCCGAGCTGTCGGCCGACGAACAGCGGCTGTGGGCCGCCTGCCCGACGAGCGGTTCCGCCCCGGCCAACGAGTGGCTTCCCGTGCCCGGCCGCAAGGTCCGCCTCGGCAAGCGGCCCGACGACCACACCTACGGCTGGGACAACGAGTACGGCGTTGAGGAGCACGACCTGCCCGCCTTCCGGGCCGCACGGCGGCTCGTGTCCAACGCCGAGTTCCTCGCGTTCGTCACGGCCGGCGGCTACGGCGACGAGTCGCTGTGGACCGAGGAGGGCCGCGGCTGGCTGCACTACACCCGGGCGGAGCACCCGAAGTTCTGGCTGCGGGCCGACGGCGGCTATCGGCAACGGAACCTGCTCGACGAGCGGCCGCTGCCGCGCGACTGGCCGGTCGAGGTGAATGCCCTGGAGGCCCAGGCTTACTGCGCCTGGCTGGCGCGGGAGACGGGGGAGAACGTGCTCCTGCCCACCGAGGCCCACTGGCACGCCCTCCGCGACATGGTGCCCGGCGACCAGCCGGTCTGGGAACGCGCGCCGGGCAACGTCAACCTCGAGCACTTCGCCTCCAGCTGCCCCGTGGACGCGTTTCCGCAGGGCGAGTTCCGCGACATCGTGGGCAACGTGTGGCAGTGGACGCGGACGCCGATCATGCCGTTCAAGGGGTTCGAGGTGCACCCGCTGTACGACGACTTCTCGGTACCCACGTTCGACGGCCGCCACAACTTGATCGTGGGCGGCTCGTGGATCTCCACCGGCAACGAGGCGTTGGCCAGCGCCCGCTACGCCTTCCGCCGGCACTTCTTCCAGCACGCCGGCTTCCGCACCATCGTCGAGGAACCGGGCAGCGAGGCGGTGACCACCGGCTCGCGGCTCTACGAGACCGATCAGCTCGTCACGCAATATCTCGAGTTCCACTACTTCGACGGCACGGCCTCGGCGAGCCAGCCGCCGCTCGGTGTGCCGAACTTTCCGCAGGCCTGCGTCGCGGCGACGCTGCGCCACGTGCCGGCCGACCGCCGCGGCCGCTGCCTCGACATCGGCTGCTCCGTGGGCCGCTCCGCGCTCGAGTTCGCCCGCCACTTCGCCCACGTCGACGCCCTCGACTTCTCGGCCCGGTTCATCAACGCGGGCGTGCGGCTGCAGCAGGGGGACGAACTGCTTTACGAGATTCCCACCGAGGGCGATTTGACGATGCCCCGGGCCGTGTCCCTCGATCGGCTCGGCCTGGCGGCGACGGCCGGCCGCGTGCTCTTCATGCAGGGCGATGCGTGCAATCTCAAGGGCCTGTACACCGGCTACGACCTCGTCTTCGCCGGAAACCTGATCGACCGGCTCTACGATCCCGCCCTGTTCCTCCGGGAGATGCCATCCCGCATTTTCCCCGGCGGCCTGCTCGTGCTCACGTCTCCCTATACCTGGCTCGAGGAATACACGGCGCGGGACAAATGGCTCGGCGGCCGCCGCGAGCACGGCGAGCCGCTCGCAACACGCGCGGGCATCGCCCGGCTGCTCGAGCCCGCCTTCGCGCTCGTGCATCGCGAGGACATCCCCTTCGTGATCCGCGAGACGGCCCGCAAGCACCAGCACTCGATCGCCGAGATGACCGTCTGGAGGCGGACGGGGACGGCATCTGCTACCCTATCGGGGCGCGGGTAGCGGCCGGATCGGTCAGGCATCTTCGGGGGGAACGTTTCGCATGGCCGACCGTGGCGGCTTCGATCCGTGTCGCGCGTGGCTTGGCATCGCCGCGGTCGATCTCGCCGACCCATTTCGCGCGATCGGCGTGCCCGCGGATGTGGCCGATCCGGAGATCGTGCGGACGGCGGCGGAGAACCGCCTGGCCCGGCTGCGTGGCGTCGATCCAGGCCCGTTCCGGATGGCCCACGGCGCGATCGTGAGGCGGATCGAAGCCTGCCGCGACGAGGTGCTCGCCGCAGTCGCAGCCCGGGGGCCGGGGGCCGCGCCGCCCCCGACCGGCTTCGTCCCGCCGCCCTCGCCGGTCGTCGCCGCCGTCGACCCGGTTCCGCAGGCTCCACCTTCGGCTCCAGAAGACGAGTTCGACGTGATCCGCATCGATCGCTCGCGGCGGGTGCGGCGGGCAACCCCCAGCCCGCTGCCCGCGGTGCTGTCGCTCCTCGCGCTGATCGCGGCGGGCGTCGCGGTCTACACGCTCTGGCCCCGCTTGCCCCTGCGTCACCAGATCGAGAGCATCGCCGACGTCTTCACCGACGGCGAGGCCGATGCGCCCGCCGCTTCACGGCCGGACGCGGCCGGAACGGGCCGGAACTCGCCGGCGGCACCCGCGCCCTCGGCGGACGACCTTGCCGCCCGCGGCGCCGCCCCCGCGACCGGCTTGGAGACCGCGCAGCCGTTTCCGCCTTCGTCCGTGCCACCTGAAGAGGATCTGCCGCCGCGGACGGCCCCGCCCCCCGTCACGGAGCCACCGGCCGTCGGAGATCCCGCGGATGCGGCCCGGACGGCCACCGACGTCGAGCCATTGCTGGAGGCCGCCTACGACGCGATTCGCCGCAACGCGTTCGACGAGGCCGACGAGCAGGTGGCGGCGGCCGCGCGGCTTGCGGCCGCGGACGAAGCCCTCGCGTCACGGGTGCGGGGCTGGAAGGAGTTCGCCAGTCTCGCGCGGCAGGCGGCCCTGTACCGCGAGCGGGCGCTCGACGCGGCGCACTCGGGAGGAGACTACGACGTCGGCGGCCAGCGGATAGCGATCGTCGAATCCACGGCCGAACGGTTCGTCTACCGGAAGGCGGGCCGCAACGTGGAGATCAGGCCGCGCGACAAGGTTCCCGGGCCCGTCGTGACCGCGATCCTGAAGGCCTGGTTCGCCCGCCGCGACCGCCCGTCCAACCAGGTGCTGATGGGCGCCCATCTGGTGGCCCGGGTCGAGCCCAATCTGCGGCTCGCCGCCGACGCCTGGGATCGGGCCGGCCGCGGCGGCGAGGACGTCTCGCTCCTCGAACCGCTGCTGAACGACCCGATCATCCGGAACGCGGCGACCCGGTAGGCGTGCGTCGCCAGCGGTTCAAAACGCCGCTTCGAGGATCGGCAGCAGCCGCGCCGGGTCGAGTTCGACGGGGTTGCCGCGCATGCTCGTGCCGCCCGAGTGTTCGGCGAGCCAGCCGAGGCGGCCGCGGGCGAGGCCGAGGTCCCGCAACCGGCGCGGCGCGGCCACGCGGTCGCACAGGGCCTCGATCCGCGCGGCGAAGGCGGCCGCCGCTTCCCGATCGACGGCCGCGGCGTCGGCGGCCACCGTCCGCTCGAGCGCGGCGAAGTCCCGCTCCGCGGCCGCCAGATTGACCCGCACGGCGACGGGCAGCAACGTCGCGCAGGCCACGCCGTGGGGCGTGCCGCACTCGACGCCCAGCGCCGCCGCCACGCCGTGCGCCATGCCCAGGCCCGAGTTCGCCAGCGCGATGCCGGAGAGGAGCGCGGCGTGGGCCATCGCCGACCGGGCCGGCACGTCGTCGGGATGCTCGACGGCCGTCGGCAGGGACGCCAGTGCCCGGGGGAGCGCCTCGATCGCCAACGCCCGCGGCACCGGCCGCGAGTAGCGACAGACGAACGATTCGACGAGTTGGGTGATCGCGTCGAGCCCCGACGCCGCCGTGGTGACGCGGTCGCAGGACACGGCCAGCAGCGGATCGACGACCGCAGCCCGCGGCACCATGAGCGGGCTGCGCATGCTCTTCTTGAACCCGCGCAGCGGGCAGGAGATGACCGCATTGCGGGTCGCCTCGGTGCCGGTACCGGCCGTCGTGGGCACGGCGACCAGCGGCAGCGGCGGCATGTCGATGGCGACGCCGCGGCCCACCCCCTCCAGGCGGTCGACCACGGCGGCGTCGAAGTCGGACGTATCGGCGGGCAGGTTCGTGGCCAGGGCCGCCACCGCCTTCGCCAGGTCGATCGCCGCCCCGCCACCCACCGCGATCACCACGGCTTCCGCCCGGCCGTCCCGCGGCAGGCCGGCGACGGCCGCCGCGACCTGCTCGACCGTCGGCTCGCCGCAGGCGGCGGCCACCAGGCGGGAGGCCAGACCGACGCCCGCGAGTTCGGCCTCCAGCCGCCGCAGCACGCCCGACTCGACGAGGCTGCGGCGGCCGCCGACGAGCCACGCCGTGCGGCCGAGGCCGGCCGCCATCGCGGCGACCTCCGCGACGCGGCCGGGGCCGAAACGGATCGTGGGCGGCAGGGCGAGATCGTAGGCCCCGGGTCCGGCGTGCGGCATGGACCCGTGCATGGACTGGCGCTCCGGCGGCGACGGGCATGGACTGGCGGCGACGGGTCGCCTACCTTCTCCGTACTTTCACCATCTGGCGGCCGGCCGCAAGCCACGCCGTTCCCGGCCGCCGTCGTCATGCAGCCCGCGCCCCACGCCGTCCTCGTCCCCACCTGCCCGGGTCCGGTGCGGGCGACGGTCCGGCCGCCGGGGTCGAAGAGCATCACCAACCGCGCGCTGGTGTGCGCCGGCTTGGCCCGCGGTGAAAGCCTGCTGACCGGGGCGCTCGACAGCCAGGACACCCGGGTGATGGCGGCGGGGCTGGCGGCGCTCGGCGTCCGCCTGGAGCCCGACTGGCCGCGGGGCTCGATCCGCGTCTTCGGCTGCGGCGGCGTGCCGCCGGCCACCGCGGCCACCATCGACTGCAGCGCCAGCGGCACCACGATGCGGTTCCTGTCGGCGGTCTGTCCTCTGGGACACGGTCGCTATCGCCTGGACGGCACGCCGCGGATGCGGCGGCGGCCGATCGGCGACCTGATCGCCGCCCTCCACGATCTCGGGGTGGACGCCGTCGCCGAGAGCCCGGGCGGCTGCCCGCCGGTGGAGATCCGCGCCGGCGGCCTGCAGGGGGGCGTCGCCCGCGTCCGCGGCGGCACGTCGAGCCAGTTCGCCAGCGGCCTGGCGTTGGCCGCGCCGTGCACCCCCAGCGGCATGCGGATCGATTTCGAGGGAACGCTCGTCTCGTTGCCCTACCTGGCGATGACACGCCGGGTGATCGAGAGTTTCGGCGGCCGCTGCGAAGCCGATGGCGACCGCGTCTGGCGGATCGCCGGCGGCGGCTACGCCGGTCGCGAGTACGCGATCGAGCCCGACGCGTCGGCGGCGAGCTACTTCGTGGCGGCCGCCGCCATCACCGGGGGCAGCGTCCGCGTCGACGGGCTGTCGCGGGACAGCATCCAGGGGGACGTGGGCTTCTGCGACGCCCTGGAGCGGATGGGCTGTCGCGTGGAGTGGCGGGCGGCCACGGCGGAGTCCGCCGGCTCGATCACCGTCAGCGGCCGCGCCGCCCGGGGCATCGACATCGACATGAACGCGATCAGCGACACCGTGCCGACCCTCGCCGTGACGGCCCTGTTCGCGTCCGGCCCGACCTCGATCCGCAACGTGGCCCACATCCGCGACAAGGAGACCGACAGGATCGCCGACCTGGCTCGCGAACTCCGCAAACTCGGCGCCGAGGTCGACGAGCGGTCCGACGGCCTGACGATCGTCCCGTCTGGCCTGCACGCGGCGACGCTGGAGACCTACGACGACCACCGGATGGCGATGAGCCTGGCGCTGGCCGGCCTGCTGGTGCCCGGCGTGCGGATCGCCGACCCGGGGTGCGTCGGCAAGACGTTTCCCGGCTACTGGCAAACGCTCGCCGACGTGGCCGGGCTGGCGCCCCCGGCGGATTGGGCCTCGGCGTAGCGGCCCGTCAGCGGCCGGCCTGCTCGAGGACGATGGCGGCCTGTTCGAGCAGTCGATCGACCGCCGCATCGCGGCCCGCGGTGACCGCGGCATGATCGGCGGGCGCGCCGAGCGCAGGGTCGGCGGCCACGAAACCGCCGCCGCAGTGCTGGCAGAAAACCCGCCGGCCGAGCAGCATGACGCCGATCTGCAACGTCCGTCCGCAGACGGGGCAGGGCTGGAGAAAGGCGACGTTCTCGACCATCGCTGGCGTCCTTCGTGGCGTCGCGGGATCGACGCCCAAACAGTGTATGGGCCGGCATCAGAACGGGCAATCGAACGTCCGCTGCCTTACCGATTTCTCGTGTCCGAACCCGGAAAACCGGTTCCCCCACCCGCCAGACCTCGTTAAACTTCCATGAGTCGGGTGGAAAGTCGTCCTACCGTGCCTGGATCACCGGCGGCACGGGCATCGACGCTCTGGGGTGTCACATGCTGCAACGGCCATGGATGACCCCCTTGGTGGTCGTCTTCTGGTGCCTGACCAGCGGCTGGCTGCTGCGGACGAAGATCCTGCCGTCCCTGTCGCCGGGCTCGCCACCCGCCAGCCAGGCTCGGTACCTGGCCGGCGGCGACCCCGTCCCCGTGGCCTGGACCGTGCAGTGGAACGACCTGTCCATCGGCTGGGCCTGCACCCGCACGGAGCGATCGGCCCACGGCGGCCTGGACGTGGAGAGTCGCATGCACCTCGACCGGCTGCCCGTCGCGGACATCGTGCCCGCCTGGAGTTCGGTCGTCACGCGCAATCTGCTCCCGCCCAACGGCTCGGCGCTGGATGCCCGCGGCCACCTCACCATCGACACCGAGGGCAACGTCACGAGCTTCGATTCCGAGATCACCTTCGCGGGCGTGGCCGAAGCGGTCCGCCTGCACGGCACGATCGACACCGGCACCGCCCGGGTCCAGCTCCACATCGGCTCGATGCGATACGACGCCACCCGCCCGGTGCCCCGCTTGACGACGCTCGCCGAAGACCTCTCGCCCCAGGCCACCATGCCGGGCCTGTACGAGGGCCGCCGCTGGACCGTGCCGGTCTACAGCCCGCTTCCGGCCGCCGGTTCGCGACTCGAGATCCTCCATGCCGAGGTCGGCCCGGAGGAGACGCTGTTCTGGGAAAACCAACTCGTCCGCGTCCACCCCGTGGCCTTCCGCGATGATCCGGCCGAGCACCGGCCGCCTCGCTCCCGCCTGTGGGTCGATCGAACGGGCCGCGTCCTCCGCCAAGAGGCCACGCTGCTCGGCTCGCGGCTGACGTTCGTGCGCCGCACCGACGAGGCTGCCCTGCGGCTCGCCGCCGTCGCGGCCTCGGAGGCCCGCGTAGCCCCGCCGCCGATGGAAATCGCCCCGTGATCGAGTTCGACCACGTCACCAGAACCTACGCCACCAAGACGGCGGTCTCCGACGTCTCGTTGGCCATCCCGCGCGGCGAACTGTTCGCCCTGCTGGGGCCCAACGGCGCCGGCAAGACCACCACGATCCGCATGCTCGTGGGGCTGCTCGCGCCGTCCCACGGCGCCGTGCGGGTGTGCGGCATCGATGTCGTCAAGGATCCGCACCGCGCCCACCTCCACCTCGGCTACGTGCCCGACGAGCCCTGCCTCTACGACAAGCTCACCGGCCGCGAGTTCCTCCTCTTCATCGCCGACATGTTCGGCCTGCCGCGACACGCCGCCCGACGGCAGATCGACCGCGAGATCGAACATTTCGAGCTGGCCGAGTTCGCCGACGAACTCACCGAGAGCTACTCGCTGGGCATGAAGCAGCGGCTCGTGTTCGCGGCCGCCCTGCTGCACGATCCGGACGTGCTGGTGCTCGACGAGCCGATGGTGGGCCTCGACCCGCGGAGCGTGCGGATCGTGAAGGATCTGCTCCAGCAACGGACGCGCGAGGGCATGACCGTGTTCATGTCCACGCACACGCTGGCGATGGCCGAGGAGATGGCGGACCGCATCGGCATCATGGTCCGCGGCCAGTTGCGGTTCCTGGGCACCGTGCCCGAGCTGCGCGACCAGATGGCCCTGGAGAGCACCGGCCTCGAGCAGCTCTACCTGCGGCTCACCTCGCCGTCACCGGACGGCCGCGGCGCCGGGAGGGAGCCGTGAGCGGCCGGGGAGCCGCGGAGGCGGTCCGGCTGCTGCCCGGCGACGCGGAGGCGCGGCTGTTCCTCAGGCTGCGGGCGACCGTCGCCTGGGAGACGCTGCGGTCGATGATCTCCTTCGCGCGGCTGCGGCTGAGCCTCGTCGCGTTGCTCAGCGTGATGTTCTGGGCCGCGCTCTACGGGCTGTTCGTCGAGGCGTTCATGTTCCTCGAAACGCTGCACGCCGACGTGGTGTCGCTGCTGTTCAACGCTTTTTTCTCGTCGCTGATGGTGATGCTCGTGTTCTCCACGGGCATCCTCCTGTATGCCGGCATGTATTGCTCCGCCGAGGCCCGCCTGCTGCTGACGCTGCCCGTCCGCGAGGAGACGATCCTCGGCCACAAGTTCCAGGAGGCGGTGTGGTTCTCGAGCTGGGGGTTCGTGCTCCTCGGCAGCCCGATGCTCGTCGCCTACGGCGTGGTTCGCCAGGCCGGCTGGCCCTACTTCCTCCTCATCCTGCCCTTCATGCTGGCCTTCGTCGTGATTCCCGCCGCGATCGGCTCCATCGCCTGCATGGCGATGGTCGCCTGGCTGCCACGGCTTCGGGCCCACGCCCTCACGCTGGCGCTCGCGGCGGCCTGCCTGGCCGCGGTCTGGTTCGGCTGGTCGATGGCCGCGTCCGGCCGCATCGACACCATGTCGCGGGCCTGGCTGGAGCGGGTGTTCGCCCGGCTGGCGTTCACGGAGCAAAGGCTGTTTCCCAGCTGGTGGCTGTCCAGCGGCCTCATGGAGGCGGCCGCCGTGGGCCGCGGGCCCGACGCCCCGCTGGCCCCGCTCCTCGAGTCCCTCAAGTTTCTCGCCGTGCTCGTGGCCAACGGCATGCTGCTCCACCTGCTGGCGGGCCGGCTCGCCCGGGCCGTGTACCGGCGGGGATACAGCCAGCTCATCGGCGAGGCGCCCCGCCGCCGCCAGCGGACCGGCGGCTGGTGCGACGAGGCGATCCTCGGCCTCGGCTCTCCGGCCGGCCGGCCGCTGCGGCTGTTGCTGGTGAAGGATCTGCGGCTCTTCCGCCGGGACGTATCCCAGTGGTCGCAGTTCCTCATCTTCTTCGGCCTGCTCGGCCTGTACTTCTGCAACCTCCGGGCCTTCGACTACAACAACGTGTATGCGTCCATGATCGGGTTCCTGAATCTCGCGGTCGTGGGCCTCATCCTCTCCACGTTCACGACGCGATTCTTCTTTCCCATGATCAGCCTGGAGGGCCGGCGGTTCTGGATCCTGGGGCTGCTGCCGGTGAACCGCGACCAGATCGTGTGGTCGAAGTTCCTGTTCTCCTTCCTGGGCGGCGTGCTCCCGTGCTGCGGGCTGGTCCTGCTCAGCGACCTGATGCTCGGCATCAGGCCCGGGCTGATCATGGTGCACGAGTTCTGCTGCGTCGTCCTCTGCCTCGGGCTATCGGGGATCGCCGTCGGCCTGGGGGCGCGGATGCCCGAACTCCGCGAGTCGTCTCCGGCGAAGATTTCCTCCGGCTTCGGCGGCACGCTGTGCCTGGTGCTCAGCTCGATGCTGATCATGCTCGTGGTGATCGTGGCGGCCCTGCCCACCCATCTGTTCCTGCTCACCAGGGCGATCGGCCCGACCGACGGCACGGCGGCGGCGGTGCTGGAGTGGGCGGGCGGGATCGGCGGCACGGCCGTGAGCCTGGTGATCGTGGCCCTCCTGGGATGCGCCGCGACCGTGCTGCCGCTGGCCGTGGGCTTGCGGGCCTTTCGGCGTCTGGAGCCCTGATGGGGCCGCCGTTAGCCGCCGGGGCGGCGTGCGGTTCAACATTTGGAGAGCCTGCTGGACCATGGCGTCGCGAACCATCCACCCGCCGCGGATCGGTGCCGTCCGGTACCTGAACACGAAGCCGCTGGTCCACGGACTGACGGCCCGCGGGACGACGGTCCGGTACGACCTTCCCAGCCGGCTCGCCGACCAGCTCGCCGCGGGGCAACTCGACGTCGCCCTGATCCCCGTGGTCGAGGTCTTCCGCCACGCCGGCTACCGGATCGTGTCCGATGCCTGCATCGGCTGCCGCGGGCCGGTGATGAGCGTGAAGCTGTTTCTCCGCACGCCCCCGGACCGGGTGGCGACGCTGGCGATCGACGAGGGCTCGCGGACCAGCGCCGCCCTGGCCCGCATCCTCCTCGCCGAGCGATTCGGCGTGCGGCCCCGCCTGGAGCCGCTGCCGATCGACGCGGGCCTCGGCGACACGCGGGCCGACGCCGTCCTGCTCATCGGCGACCGGGCGCTCGACCGTGGCGGCCGCGGCGTTGGCTGGGGCGGGTCATTCCAGATGGCGTGGGATCTGGGCGACGAGTGGTGCCGATGGACGGGACTGCCGTTCGTGTTCGCCGTGTGGGCGGCACGCCCCGGAGTGGACGCCCGGTCGGTCGCGCCGCTGCTCGCAGCAGCCCGCGATTCCGGCCGGGCCAACCTGGCGTCGATCGCCGCGGCCGAGGCGGCCGCCCACGGGCTGACGGTGCCGCAGTGCCTCGGCTACCTGCGGGACAACCTCCACTACGAACTGGGCCCCCGTGAGCACGCGGCGATCTCGCGGTTTCGCGGGCTGGCCGCAACAATGGGGCTGCTCGACGAATCTCCCGTGGGCGAACGGCCGCGGGCGACGGCGGCGAACTGATCGAGGCGGCGCGGACGAGACCCATGGAGCGAGCACTCGGCGACATTCTCGACGACACGGTGGCCGGCCGGCGTCTCCGGCCCGACGATGCCGTCCGCCTGCTCGCCTCCCGCGACCTCGCGGCGATCGGCCTGGCGGCCGACGCGGTCACGCGGCGGCTGCACCCGGAGCCGTATCGCACCTACAACATCGACCGCAACATCAACTACACGAACGTCTGCTCGGCGGTCTGCGATTTCTGCGCGTTCTACCGGGGGCCGAAGTCACCCGAGGGCTACGTCCTCGACCGCGACGTGCTCCTGGCGAAGATCGCGGAGACGGTGGCAGTCGGCGGCGACCAGATCCTCCTCCAGGGCGGCATGCACCCCACGCTGCCGCTGGAGTGGTACGAGGAGATGCTCCGCGACATCAAGGACCGGTTCCCGGAGGTCAACGTCCACGGGTTCTCGCCGCCCGAGATCCACCACCTCGTGAAGGTCTCGAAGCGGCCTCTGCGGGAGGTGCTCGAGCGGCTTGCCCGCGCCGGCCTCGGCTCGCTGCCCGGCGGCGGCGGTGAGATCCTCGTCGATCGCGTGCGGAAGGCGATCACCCGGGGCAAGGCGCTCACCGACGACTGGCTGGAGGTGAACCGGCAGTGGCACCTGCTCGGCGGCCGGAGCACGGCGACGATGATGTACGGCCACGTGGAGACGCTCGCCGAGCGGATCGAGCACCTCGACCGGCTCCGCGATCTGCAGGACGAGACCGGGGGCTTCACGGCCTTCATCTGCTGGTCGTTCCAGCCCGACAACACCGACATGGCCGACATCCCGCCGGCGGGCGCCTTCGAGTACCTGAAGACCCAGGCCGTCGCCCGGCTGTACCTCGACAATTTCCCCAACATCCAGTCGAGCTGGGTGACCCAGGGCCGCGAGATCGGCCAGCTCGCGCTGTTGTTCGGCGCCAACGACATGGGCAGCCTGATGCTCGAGGAGAACGTCGTCAGCGCGGCCGGCACCGTGCACCACCTGACCCTCGACCAGATCCGGTCGGCGATCTCCGAACTCGGCTGGATCCCGCGGCGGCGGAACGTGTTCTACGACGTGTTCGCCGACGAGCCGGCGGCGGGCCGCGGGACCGCCCTGCCGGTCCTGGCCACGGCGCCGTGACGCGGGCCGCGGCGATCGTGCTCCGGGCGCGGCACGTCGTCACCGCCGGCCGGGTCCTGGAGAACGGCTGGATCCGCGTCGACGGCCGCCGGATCACGGGCTTGGGGACCGGTCGGCCCGGCACCCGTGCGATCGACCTCGGCGACGTCGTGATCCTGCCGGGGCTCGTCAACGCCCACACGCACCTTGAGTTTTCCGCCTGCGATCGCCCGTTCGACGCCGCGGCCGGACTGCCGGCCTGGATTCGTCGCGTCGTCGACTGGCGGCGGCAGCGCGATGCGAGCGGTGACGCCGCGGCGTCGAAGTCCGCGGCGATCCACGCCGGCCTGTGCGAGTCCGCCGCCTGCGGCGTCACCACGGTGGGCGAGATCGCGACCGTGCCGGTGACCGTGCCCGGGGGATCGCGGCTGCCGAGGCTGCGGGTGTTCCGCGAGGCGCTCGGGCTTTCCGCCGCGGCGATCGACGCGGCCGCCCGCGGCTTGGCCCGCGATCTCGACCGGCTCTCCGCCCGCGGTCTCGCGCCGGGCATTTCGCCCCACGCTCCCTACACGGTGGCCGCGCCGCTCGCGGCCCGACTGGCCCGGGAGATCGCCCGCCGCCGGCTCCCCGTGGCGATGCACCTCGCCGAAAGCCTCGAGGAACGAGAGTTGCTCGCCGCGGGCGGCGGCCCGTTGCGACGACTCCTCGAGGATCTCGGCGCCTGGCTGCCCGAGGCGGCTCCACGGCTCGTGACCGTGGCCGAGTGGATCACCCGGTTGGCCCGCGCGGCCCGCGGCATCGTGGTGCACGGCACGCATCTGCCGGGGGATGCCGACGCCCTCGCCCGGCTCGCCCGGCATCGCGACCGGCTGTGCGTGGCCGTCTGCCCGCGGACGACGCGGGCACTCTCCGGAAGCCTGCCGCCCGTCATCGCGTTTCGTGACGCCGGCGTCCGCGTGGCGCTCGGCACCGACGGCCGCGGCTCGAATCCCGACCTCTCGATCCTCGCCGAGTGCCGCGTGCTCGTCGACGCGGGCCTCGCGAGCCCCGCCGAGGTGGTCGCCATGGCGACCGTGCACGGTGCATGGGCACTCGGCTTCGAGCGCGTGGCCGGCCGCCTCGCTCCGGGACGCCCCGCCGATCTCGTCGTCCTCCGCCCCACGACGGCCCGCGGCGACCCGCACGAAGCCGCCATCGATCCCGCCACCACGGTCGTCGCCACGCTCCGCGGCGGCCATGTCAGCGCCGGCACGATTCCCTGACCCGGAACACCCCTCTGTCGCAAGCCCGGCGTTTTTTCGCCTCTCTCTTCGAGGAGCCGGGGGATCGGGGGAAGCCGAGGCGAGTCGGCGACCTTGCCTCGAGACCGAGGCTTGCACCGATCCCCCGGCGGCTTGGGCGGGACGACGGCCGGGGATCGACGGAAGCCGAGCCGAGTCAGCGACCTTGCTTCGAGACCGAGGCTTGCACCGATTCCCGGCGGCTTGGGCGGGACGACGGCCGGGGATCGACGGAAGCCGAGGCGAGTCGGCGACCTTGCTTCGAGACCGAGGCTTGCACCGATCCCCCGGCGGCTTGGGCGGGACGATGGCCGGGGATCGACGGAAGCCGAGCCGAGTCAGCGACCTTGCTTCGAGACCGAGGCTTGCACCGATTCCCGGCGGCTTGGGCGGGACGACGGCCGGGGATCGACGGAAGCCGAGGCGAGTCGGCGACCTTGCCTCGAGACCGAGGCTTTCACCGATCCCCCGGCGGCTTGGGCGGGACGATGGCCGGGGATCGACGGAAGCCGAGGCGAGTCAGCGACCTTGCTTCGAGACCGAGGCTTGCACCGATTCCCGGCGGCTTGGGCCGAGATTCCCGCGGCGCCGACCGCTACAGCCGGCAGTTCGCGATCCGCGTCTCGATGATCGCCGACGCGCCGATCGCCTCGAGCCGCTCCATGATGGCGTGGGCCTCGCCCCTCCGCACCATGGCCCGCACGGCGCACCACTCGGCGTCCTCGAGTTGCATGATCGTCGGCGAATTGAAGCCCGGCGTGATCTTCTCGGCCTCGCCCAGCCGCGACCGGGGGACGTTGTATTCCAGCAACGACCAGCCGCGGGCGATGACGATGCCCTCCAGCCGGCGAACGATGCGGTCGGCGAGGCCCTGGTCCGAGCAGCGGTGATTCTGCACGAGCACGGTCTCGTAGCGGCCGATCTCGTCGAGCACACGCAGCCGGTTGGCGGCCAGCGTGCTGCCGGTCTCGACGAGGTCCACGATCGCGTCGGCCACGCCGAGGGCGATCATCACCTCGACGCTCCCGGAGAGTTCGACGAAGTGGGCGTCCACGCCGCGGGCGGCGAGCCACTGCCGGGTGACCCGCGGAAAGCTCGTGGCGATCCGCCGGCCGGCCAGCTGACGCGGATCGGTGACGGGAGAATCGTCGGCCACGCACATCGCCAGCCGGCAGGAGCCGACGCCGAGGTCGAGGCGGTGGACGAGGTCGGCCCCGCTCTCGGCGACCAGGTCGGCCCCGGTGATGCCCAGGTCGATCGCGCCCTCCGCGGTGAGCACGGGGATGTCGTCGGTCCGCAGGAACGTGACCTCGACGGGCATGTCCTTGCAGCGGGCGAAGAGGCTGCGGTCCGTCCGCCGAAAGGCGAGGCCGGCATCGGCCAGAAGCTGTGCCGCAAGTTCCGCCAGTCGCCCCTTGCTCGGGACGCCGATTCGCAGCAGCTTCTCCCCACCGGTCTCGCTCACGTCGCCCCTCCCTTCGCCGCACCGCCGGTGCGGGCGGCCTTCTCGTCGAGCCCCGACACGCCGAACCGCCGGGCGAGCTCGGCCTCGACCGCGGCCAGCGACAGGTCGCGGGCGGCGAGCAGGACGAGCGTGTGGTACAGCAGGTCGGCGGCCTCGGCCACGACCCGGTCGTCCGACTCGCCGGCGGCGGCCTGCACGAGTTCGCCGGCCTCCTCGGTGACCTTTGCACCGATCCGCGGGACACCGCCGGCCAGGAGCTTCGCAGTGTAGGATTTTTCCGGGGCGTCGCCCTTGCGCGACGCTACCACCCGCTCGAGCGCCTCGAGCACCTCGCCGCGACCCATCGATGACTGCCGATCGGACACCACTCCAGCCCTCGCCGGATGCCGTCCCGGCCCCGGAGACGTTCCGGTCGGCCGCGACGGAGGCCACAACTCTAGCATGGCCTCCGCCGGGCCCGTCCCGCCGCCCGGAACTGGCGGCGGATTGCTGGTTTCTCTCCGGACCGACGGCGGCGGGCAAGACGGCCCTCGGCATCCTCCTGGCCCGCGAACTCGGCGCGGAGATCGTGAGCGTCGACTCGATGGCCGTATATCGTGGGCTGGACGCGGGGACCGCCAAGCCCACTGCCGAGCAGCGCCGGGCGGTGCCCCACCACCTGCTCGACGTCGTCTCGCCCGCCGAGCCCTACAGCGTCGCCCGCTGGCTGGGGGACGCGGCGGCCGCGGTCGCCGACTGCCGCCGCCGGGGCCGAAAAATCCTCTTCGTCGGTGGCACCCCGCTCTACCTCCGGGCCCTGCGGGACGGCCTGGCTGACCTGCCGGGCGAGGATCCGGACCTGCGGAGGCGGCTGGCGGCGGAGGCGGCGGCTCACGGCTCGGCCCACCTCCATGCCCGGCTCGCGGCCGTCGATCCAGCCACGGCCTCCCGACTCCACCCCAACGACCTGAAGCGGATCATCCGTGCCCTGGAGGTGGAGCGGTTGTCGGGCCGACCGCTTTCCCAGGCCTTCGCCCCGGAGCCGCATCCGGTGTTCGAGCGGCAGTTCTTCGTCCTCGACCTGCCGCGACCGGTGCTCTACGAGCGGATCGACCGCCGGGTGGAGCGGATGTTCGCGGAGGGCATCGTGGAGGAGACGCGGGCGGCCCTCGCGGCCCCCGGCGGCCTCGGCCCCACGGCGATCCAGGCCGCCGGGTACGCCGAGGCGGCCGACCTGCTCGCCGGCCACATCGACCGCGCCGAGGCGATCCGCCGCACCCAGCAGCGGACCCGGCAGCTCGCGAAGCGCCAGCTCACCTGGCTGCGGAGTTTCGAGAAGGCCCGGTGGATTCCGGCGTGAAAGCCGGAATCGTGGCGAACGCGGATTCGACGATCGGAGACCGCCGTTCCAAGCGTCGATCGGGCCGCAGCGCCGTACGGGAGGCGCGGGGTTGCCCGT
>JBIPLS010000116.1:0-11135 GCA_044368305.1 Pirellulales bacterium | reverse complement strand
CTCGGCGGCAGCACGCTTTCCGGCGTGAGCAAGCCGGGCCCGATCGTGTGGAGCCGGATCTGGGTCGACGGCACGGGCGGCGGGGAAAAGCTCCGCATGGACATCGGCCGGGCGGACGTCGTGCGGCTGCCGGAAGCGGAGACCCGGCGGCGGCTCGACGCCACGACGCCCTGGTGGCCGATCATGCACGCCGTGACGCACGGCGTCTCCCGCGACCAGATGATGGCCCGCCACAAGGCCAACCACGTGCAGGTCGCCTATGCCCGCGACGCCGCCGGGGCCGATCGGGCGGCCCTGGTGAAGGCCGCCTGCGCCCGGGCCCTGGGGATCGACGTCGCCCTGTGCGGCACCCGCGGCCCGGGCGGCGCGGCGTCCATCCGCTGGGACGATTGAGCCACGGAGGCACCACGCATGACCAGGACTCAGGGGTATTTGGGCATCGACGCCGGCACGCAGGGACTGTCGGTGATCTTCGCCGACGAGGCACTGCGCATCCGCGGCGCCGGCGCGGGCTCCTACGACATGCTCCCCGGCCTGGCCGCCGGCTGCTACGAGCAGCGGCCCGCCGACTGGGAGGCCGCCCTGGCCGTCGCCATGGCCGACCTCCGCGGGAGGCTCGCCGCGACGGGCGTGGAGATGGAAGTCCGCGCCATCGGCATCTCGGGGCAGATGCACGGGGCGGTGCTCGCCGACGCGGCGGGTGGCGTGATCGGGCCCGCCCGGCTGTGGTGCGACGGCCGCAACGAGGACGAGGGGCACGAACTCACCGCCCGGCTCGGCGTGAAGATGCCCAAGCGGATCACGGCCGCCCGCTGGCTGTGGACGATCCGCAACCGGCCCGAGCAGGCGGCCCGCGTCGCCCGCATCACCACGCCCGCGGGCTGGATCGCGCACGTGCTCACCGGGGGCTGGACCCTCGGCATCGGCGACGCGGCCGGCATGTTTCCCATCGACCAGCAGACGCTCGACTACGACGCCCGGCGGCTGGCCGACTTCGACGCCCTCGTCGGCGCCGCGCCCGGAGCCCCGCGGGTGCCGCCGCTCGGTGACCTGCTGCCGGAGGTGCGGCGGGCGGCCGCGGATGGCGGCACGCTCGACGCCCGCGGGGCGACGCTGCTCGGTCTGCCCCAGGGAATCCCGGTGGCGCCCGCCGAGGGCGACCAGCCGGCGGCGCTCGCCGGTTCGCTGATCGGCGCGGCCGGGCAGGTGGCGATGAGCTTCGGCACGAGCGTCGTCGCCAACGCCGTCGGCGACCGGCCGTTCCAGGGCATCGACCGGGCCATCGACCATTTCTGCGCGGCCGACGGCCGGCCGATCAACATGGTGTTCCTCCGCAACGGCACGACGGCGCTGAACACCGTCGTGGAGATGTTCGGCCGGGCGCTGCCGGCCGGCGCCGACCGGGCCGCCGCCTTCGCGGCCCTCATGCCCGCGGTGCTCGCGGCCCCCGACGACTGCGGCGGCATCGCGGCCCTGCCCTTTCTCGACGACGAGCCGGGCCTGGGCGTGCCGCGGGGCGGCACGGCGACGCTCGTCGGCATCGACGGCACCAATGCGACGCCGGGCAACGTCGCCAAGGCGATGCTCCTGGCCACGGTCTTCAACCTGCGGATGGGCAGCGCGGTGCTGGACACCCAGGGCTTTCCGCGGACGGAGATCATCCTCTCCGGCGGCCTGACGAAGACGCCGGCCCTGGGCCAACTCCTCGCCGACGCGTTCCACACGCCGGTCGTGCTGCTGGATGGCGCCGTCGAGGGCACGGCATGGGGCGCGGCGCTGCTGGCGAAGTTCCGCGCCGCCACGCTGGCCGGCAAGGCGGCCCCGTGGCCGGCATTCCTCGAAGCGCACGCCACGGGCACGCCGACGCGGTTCACGCCCCGGCCGCAGGCGGCCGCCGTGCTCGATCGCGGGTTCGCGCGGCACGTGCGGCTGGTGGCGATCCACGGGCACCTCGACGCGGCCGTCCACGGCTGAACCGGCATGCCGACACTCTCTCTCGCAGCCCGCGGCCCGGCCTTCTCGCTCGTCGTCACGCTGGTCGCCGCAGTCATGGCCGCGGGCTGCGGCCGACCGGCACCGAGTCCGCGGCGACCGCTGGCCGGCGCGGTCACCGTCGATGGCAAGGCCGCGTTCTCTGGCGCCGTGAGCTTCTATCCGCGGGCGGGCCACGCCGGCCCGGTGGCCACGGCCGAGATCCGCGCCGGCCGCTATGCGTTCAGCGGCACAGACGGCCCGACCGCCGGCCCGCACCGCGCGGTGGTGGTCTTCCTGGCTGACGCGGCCGAGGCGGGCGAGTTCGCGCCGCGGCCGGGCAAGGGCCGGCGGCCGGAGCCGGATCCACGGTCTCCGGCGGACACGGAGGACGCGGCCGAGCCGACCGCTCCCGCCACCGAGCCGGTGTCGGCGCCCGACCCGGCGGCGCCGCCGACCGAAGAGACGGCGGCTGCGGAGGCGGAGCCACCCGTGCCCGCCCCGCCCGCGCCGAACATGCGCGCGTTCGACGTCGAGGTGCCGGCCACCGACCCGCCCCGCCTCGACTTCGCGATCGAACGCGGAGCATCCCCATGACCGCCCGTGGCCCACGCCGCGGCGCCGCGCCGTGCCGCCCCGGCCTGACGCTCCTGGAGCTGCTCGTCGTGCTGGCCATCGTCGGCCTGGTGGCCGTGATGCTCATTCCCGCCGTGCAGGCCGCGCGGGAAGCGAGCCGGGGCATGGTCTGCCGCCACCACGTCCACCAGCTCGGGCTCGCCGCGTCACAGCATCATGACTCCCGCGGACGTTTCCCGGCCGGTAGCCTGATCGCCGCCGACGGCACGTCGTGGGGGCTGACGGTGCCGCTGCTGCCCTACTTCGAGGAGAAGCCGCTGTTCGACGCCGTCGCGCTCCGCGGAGGCGGCGCCTGCGCGCAGATCCGCGCGCGGCAGGCGGCGGGGCTGACCGAGCCCGCCGGCCGGCGGCTCGCCTGGCTCACCTGCCCGTCCGACCCGCAGGCCGGCCGGCCCCTGAAGAGCGGCCCCGCCGGCCCGCTGCCCACGTCGGGCGACTGCGGCACCCTGTATCCGGGCAACTACCTCGGCGTCGCCGGCGCCGAGGAGGCCGTCGACGCCGCGCAGCCGATCAACAAGTGCTTCACCAGCCGCGGCATCGCCGCCGGCTCCGGCATCTACTACGACGACAGCCGCACCCGCATGCAGGACGTCGCCGACGGCCTGTCAAAGACGCTCGCCATCGGCGAGCGCGGCCTGCCGGACAACCTCGGCTGGGGCTGGGTGATCGCCGGCGGCCAGGAGTGCGAGCAGTACCTGGGCGCCGCCCGGGGCGTCTTCCGTCCAACGCTGCCCGGCAACGCGGTGACGGCCGACGAGGCCCTGCTCCACTGGTGGAGCTGGCACCCGGGCGGCTCGAGCTTCGCCCTCGCCGACGGCAGCGTGCGGGCGATCTCCCCCGATGTGGACCATGCCGTGTTCATGGCGCTGGCCACCCGCGCCGGCGGCGAGGTCGCGGTCGTGCCCTGACCGGTCCGCCGCAGTGTTGCACCCGCCCCCCGTTGCTGCTAATCTCCTTCCCAGCGTCGGTCGGATCCGACGCCTGCTCCCGGAACCGCTACTGACCGAGTGCGAACCCTGCCGCCGATCGCCCCGCTGAACGAGCGGGGTGCTCCGCCGGGTGCTCCGTCAGCGGCCTCTGGTTCCCCGCCGCGTGCTCGCGGCAGTTTCCAGGATGATCCGCGGCCCACCCGTCGTCGGCTTCGCAGGTCGCTCGCACCGGTCTCGACACACGGCCATGCGACCATTCCTTCGCTGCTGCACGCTTCTGCTCGCCCTCGCCACCCTCCGCCCCGCCGCGGCCGACATCGTCAACCCGGTGGTGCGATTCACGTTCTGGGGTAACGCCGCATATTCGATGGATGTCGAACTGTTTCAGGATGCGGTGCCCGCGACGGTGAATAACTTTCTCGCGTATGTCGAGTCCGGCGCCTACGCGAACACGATCCTGCACCGCAGCACCACGTACTTCGTGCCGGATCCGAACCAGACACTCGACGACGTGGGGCATGTCGTTCAGGGGGGAGGTTTTGCAAAAGTTTTCCAGCTCACGGGCCCGGAAATTACGCGGATCCAGCCCGGTGCCCCGATCGACCTGGACGCGATTCTGCCGCACATCAAAGGCACGATCGCCATGGCACGTGCCGCAGATCCGAACAGTGCGACCAACGAGTGGTTCTTCAACACCAAGGACAACCCGATTTACAACGGGAACTACACGGTCTTCGGGCAGATCACGGCCGGCATCGAGGTGCTCGATCTCCTCGCCAGTCTCGGGGTGTACCCGACGGATCTTGCCGAGTACACGAGCCCGACGACGTTCCAGTCGGTGCGGTTCGGGGAGGTGCCGATCGCGTTCGCGGGAGAGACGCCGTTGCTCGTCACCGCCACCAGCATCGCCGTCGTGCCCGAACCCTCGACACTGGCCCTGGCCGTGGGCGGCATCGGGCTGGTCGTCGCCGCAGCCCGCCGGAAGCGGAGTTCCACTCGATAGAACGCCGTCCGTGAGTCGGGCCGGGGTCGATTGAATCACGACACCGCGAGCATCCGCTCCAGCGCCGTCACGGCCCACTTCGCCGTCTCGTCGTCCACGCGGATCACGTTCACGGCCTTGCCCGCCTCGAGGTGCTCCAGGCTCCAGCAGAGGTGGGCCAGGTCGATGCGGTACATCGTGGCGCACATGCAGATCGTGGGGGAGAGGAAGCGGATCGTCTGCTCGGGGTGGTTCTGCTCCAGCCGCTTGACGAGGTGCAGCTCCGTGCCGATCGCCCACTTCGTGCCCGGCGGCGCCTGCTCGACCTGCTTGAGGATATAGCTCGTCGAGCCGACGAGATCGGCCTTGTCCACCACCTCCATCGCGCACTCGGGATGCACGAGGATCTTCACGCCCGGCAGGTTCGCCCGGAAGGCGTCCACGTGCTCGGGGCGGAACATGGCGTGGACGCTGCAGTGGCCCTGCCAGAGGATGACGCGGCTCTTCTCCAGCCGGGCCCGCGGGTTGCCGCCGAGCGCGGGGTCGTGCGGGTTCCAGACGCACATCTCCTCCAGGGGCACGCCCATCTTGCGGGCGGTGTTGCGGCCGAGGTGCTGGTCGGGAAAGAAGAGCACCCGCCTGGTGCGGGCGAAGGCCCACTCGAGCACGGCCCGGGCGTTGCTGGACGTGCAGACGATGCCGCCGTGGCGGCCGCAGAACGCCTTGAGGCTGGCGGCCGAGTTGATGTAGGTGACGGGCGTGACGTCGGCGGTGTCGATCACGGTGCCGAGGTCGGCCCAGGCGTCCTCCACCTGCTCGATGCCGGCCATGTCGGCCATCGAGCAGCCGGCGGCCATGTCGGGAAGCACGACGGTCACCCGCCGGCCGCCCCGGGCGGCCACCTTGTCCGGCGTGTTGGCGAGGATGTCGGCCGTCTCGGCCATGAAGTGGACGCCGCAGAAGGCGATCGCCTCGCAGGCATCGCGGCCCGCGGCCGACTTCGACAGCTGGTAGCTGTCCCCCTGGAAGTCGGCATGGGCGATGACGCCGTCCTGCTGGTAGTGGTGGCCGAGGATCACGAGCCGCGGGCCCATCCGCCGGCGCACGTCCGCGATCCGCGCGTCGAGCACGGCGTCGGGAAGCTCGCGGTAGGCGGCGAAGGGCTGCGGCGCGGGAGCGAGCGTGGCGGGGGACATCGCGGCAAGTATAGGCCCGTCGAAAGCCGGGCGGGGTCGCGGTATACTGCGGCTCTCCTGGGGCCCGCCGGCAGCGGCCGGCCGTGGCACCCGGGCACACTGTCTCGGCGGCCCCGGGCCGCCACGCACGGGAAGGACGGCGACGGCACGATGGCGCGAAAAGTGGTGAATCGCAAGGAACTGCGGGCCCAGGCGGAGGCCGCGGAGGCCCGCGGCAAGACGAAGAAGGCCGCCAAGGAGAAGCCGGCCAAGGAGAAGAAGGAAAAGGCCGCCAAGGAGCCGAAGAAGGCCGCCGCCAAGAAGCCGAGCCGGAAGAAGACCGTCAAGGAGGCCCGCATGAAGGCCTACTGGGGCGTGTTCAACCAGGCCATGAAGCGGCTGGCGATGTTCGAGTACGCCGACAAGAAGGCCGCCGAGAAGAAGGCGTCCGAGCTCGGCGCCAACCACTTCATCCAGCTCGTCAAGGAAGCGATCTCGGAGTGACGCGGCGGCCGCTCAGGCCCAGGGGCTCTGCCAGTCGCCCCAGGCGGCGAGATACCGGGCCAGGCCGGGGTTCGTCCCGGCCTTCTGCTCGATCCAAGCCCGGGCCTGCTCGATGAGCGCGTGCTCCCGCTTGACGTCGATGTCGCCGGCCACCACCCGCGAGCGGAGAAACACGAAATACGTGTCGAGGACGTCGCCGCGGCAGTAGTCGTGGATCTCGGCCGCCCGGCCGGCGTCCCACAGGTCCTGCACCATGTGGCCGGCCACGTCCATCTTGCCCGGCTTGCCGATCAGGTTCGCCGCCAGCGACAGCCCGCCCACGAACCGCGAGGCGCCGGAGTTGGTGAGCCACTCGTGCAGGTCGAAGTGGGCCGCCGTGTTGTAGCGGTAGCGGGGCTGGTCGAAGTTCCGCGCGTCCTCGGCGAACCAGTCGGGAATCGAAATCCCGTAGCGAAAGGCGCATAACTCCAGGAGCGGAATGTCGAAGCCCCGGCCGTTGAAGCTCACCAGCCGCGGCCGCTGGTGCTTGAGCCAACCCGCCCAGAACTGCTTCACGATCTCGTGCGGCCGCGACTGCTGCTCGTCGAGCGCCACCAGGTTTTGCAGGGCCAGGTCGCGGCCGAGCGTGGCCACGACCAGCGACACCGGCACCTGGAACGTGTAGGGGATGAAGTCCTTGCCGCTCTCCGCGAGCAGCTCCTGCCGGTAGCGGGCGATCGCCGCCGCGGCGTCCAGGCCCGCGCCCGGGTAGCGGATCCGGGAGACGAGGGCGCCATCGGCCACGCTCTCGATGTCGAAGACGAGATACCTGGTGTCGTTCGCGGCCATGGCCGGGCTCAGCGGCGGGCGAGCGGGTGCTTGAGCGGCAGCCAGCCGCCGTCGGCCTTGCTCGAGGCCACCGCCTGCTCGATGAAGTACATCCCCTCGACGCCGTCGTGGATGTTCGGATAGACGGTGTTCGTCCGCTCGAACGGCCGCCCCGCGGCCGCCTCGGCCATGGCGTCGAAGGCGGACCGGTAGACGTTGGCGAAGGCCTCGAAGAACGCCTCGGGGTGGCCCGAGGGGAGCCGGCAGGCGGCCCGGCCGGCGTCGTTCATGAACGGGGCGTTGGGGTCGCGGGTGTAGAGCTGATGCGGCTTGCCGTTGTGCCGCACGAGCATCTTGTTGGGCTCCTCCTGGCGCCACTCCAGGCTGCCGAGCGTGCCGTCGATCTGGATCCGCAGATCGTTCTCGCGGCCGTGGCTGATCTGCGAGGCGGTCACCGTGCCCAGGGCGCCGTTCTCGTAGCGAATCACGGCGGTGCCATAGTCGTCGAGCGGCCGGCCGGGCACGAAAATCTTCAGGTGGCCGCTGATCCGCTCTGGCAGCAGGCCGGTCATGTAGCGGCCGAGGTTGTAGGCGTGGGTGCCGATGTCGCCGAAGCAGCCGGCCGCGCCGCTCTTCGTCGGGTCGGTCCGCCAGGCGGCCTGCTTCTGCCCCTCGCTCTCGAGCCGGGTCCGCAGCCAGCCCTGGATGTACTCCGCCCGGATCGCCTGGATCTCGCCGAGCTCGCCGGCGAGGATCATCTCCCGGGCCTGCCGGACGAGCGGGTAGCCGGTGTAGTTGTGGGTCACGGCGAACACGACGTTCGCCCGGGCCACGACCTGCGCCAGCTCCTCGGCCTCGGCGAGCGTGAGCGTCAGCGGCTTGTCGCAGACGACGTGGAACCCGGCCTCGACCGCGGCCTTGGCCACGGGGAAGTGCATGTGGTTGGGCGTCGCGATCGACACGAAGTCGATCCGCTCCCCGGCCGGCAGGGCCCGTTCCCGGTCGAGCATCTCCCGATACGACCCGTAGGCCCGCTCGGCGGCCACGTCGTAGTCGGCCGCGCTGGCCTGGGAGCGGGCCGCGTCGCTGGAAAAGGCCCCGGCCACGAGGGTCGCCCGGTTGTCGAGGACGGCGGCGGTGACGTGCACCCGGCCGATGAAGGCCCCCTGCCCTCCCCCCACGAGCGCCATCCGCAGCTTGCGGCCGAGCCCGCCGTTGATCGCCATGGTCGACATCCTCGACTGCGCCGTCGCGTCCGCCGTCATCGGCGGCCCGTCGCGGCCCGGTAGCCAAGCGAACTCTAGCACACCGCGCCACCGGGCGGCAGCGGTCGACGCGGGGGCCGTTGCGAACGCGGCCCATCCGGGCATACGATGCCGGTTTCCGTCGCGGGCGATCACGCCGCGGCTCCGCCCGGCCCGATCACGACCGCCATGGGATTCCAGGATCGCGGCTACTATCGCCAGTCGCCCCGGCCGTTCGCGTCCGATTGGAGCGGCGTGTCGATCCTCATCGCCCTCAACGTGGGCGTCTGGATGGCGAACTTCATCCTCTCGGGAGACCTGTTCCGCGAGTTCTTCCCGCTGCGGGTGTGCCTCAACGACATCTTCTCGCTGCACACGAACCTCACCAGCCATCCCTGGAACTTCTGGCAGCTGCTGACCTACGGCTTCCTCCACGACGGCCCGAGCCTGGAACTGCAGGAGAAACTGCGGGCCTTCGGCCGCACGCAGAACTACTCGCCGTTCCACCTCATCGGCAACATGCTGATGCTCTTCTTCTTCGGCCGCGAGGTGGAGGGGCTGATGGGCCGGGCGGAGTTTCTCCGCTTCTACTGCACGGCGATCATCATGGCCGGGCTGTTCTGGGTGGTGGGGGAGCAGTTCCAGGAGCCCGGGATCAACGTCCGGCTCGTCGGGGCCAGCGGCGGCGTGATGGCGGTGCTCGCCGTCTTCATCTGGCACTTCCCCCAGCAGATCATCTACTTCTGGGGTGTGCTGCCGGTGCCAGTCTGGGCGCTGGGCGTGCTCTACATCGCGATCGACTTCGGCGGGGCGCTGGGGGGCGCCGGTGGGGCTCGCGATGCGAAGCTCGTCGTGGCCCACGTCGCCCACCTGGCCGGGGCCGTGTTCGGCCTGCTCTACGCCTGGCGGGGCTGGACGCTCGAGGATCTCGGCACGTGGACGACGCGGCTCCTGCAACGCCGGCCGCGGATGCGGGTCGTGCATCCCGACGCCGGCCGGACGGACGACGACGAGGACGAGGCGTCGCTGCACGAGGCCGTCGATCGGATCCTCGCCAAGATCAGCCGCAGCGGCGAGTCGAGCCTCACGCCCGAGGAGCGGGCGACGCTCACCCGCGCCAGCCGGCGGCTCAAGGACCGCTCCCGCTAGCGGCCCTTCACTGCGGCACGGCCGCCGGCAGCGCGGCGGTGCGGGCGTCGGGCCGGGCCAGCATCCGCAGGCGGTTGATGGCGGCCACCGTCTCCTCGAACTTCAGCTCGTCGAGGTGCCCCGAGAGCGTGGCCTGCGGACGGCCCTGAACGTCGAGGATCGCCACGTTGGGCGTCTCCGCCACCATGCCGAAGTGCCGCCGCATGGAGTCGTCGAAGTCGAGCCACACCGACACGAACTCCGACTCCTTCCGCAGCCGCGCGCGGGCCACCGGCCGCATCGCCTTGGGCACCTCGGCGACGCAGGCGACGGGGATCACGTGCACCTCGGGCACGCGGACGCCGGCCGGCCAGCCGGGCAGGCCGACGACCGGCTGCCGCGACCACTCCGTGGCCGGGGCGGTGGCGGCGGTCGGGTGGAAGCGGACGTGCAGTCGGCGGCCGGTTTCCAGGGCGGCCTCGGCGCCCTTGCGGTCGGCATAGACGAGGACCACCACGTCGCCCCGCAGCAGGGCCGTCTCGCGGCGGTTCTTGAACTGGTCCTCGAGCACGATGTTCACCATCCGGTCGGCGGCCTGCGCCGCGGCCGGCCGCGGCGGCGCGACCGCGGCCCCCACGGCCAGGGCCGCGAGGCACAGGCACGACACACGACGGCGGAAGACGGACGGCGGCTGTTGCATGGGGCACCGGTTGGAGGGAGGGGGCGGCGGGGAAGTACCGCGCCCGGCGGCCACGCGGCAAGGCCGGGTTTCAGGCCGCGGCCCGCCGGGCCTCGGCGGCCGTGTCGTCGGCAGCGTCGGCAGCGTCGGCCGGCGCGGCACGGCCCGTCGGCCGGAGCAGCGCGAAGATGGCCGGCAGGAGCACCAGCGACGTGATCGTGCAGGTGGTGACGCCGAGCGTGAGCACGCGGCCCAGGCTCTCCAGGCCCTTGTGGCTGGCCACCATCAGCGCACCGAAGCCCAGGATCGTGGTCAGGGCGTCGACGAGCACCGAGTTGGCCGTCGAGGCGCTGATCCGGTAGGGCCCCGGCCGCTCCAGGGCGTCGTGCACGATGTGCACGCCGTAGTCCACCGCGATCCCGAGGATCAGCGGGATGCCGATCAGGTTGGCGGGGTTGAGGTCGATGCCGACGAGGCCCATCAGGCCGAGGGTCTGCGCCATGCCCAGGGCCAGCGGCAACGCCGCCAGCAGCGCGTGCGCGACGTTGCGGAAGTCGAGCCACAAGACCGCGAGGATGACGATCAGCGAGTAGATCGCCGCCTGCTCGTAGCTGCGCTTCATCTCCAGCGAGGCCTCGTAGGCCTGCAGCGGGTTGCCGGTGGTCCGCGGATCGACGCTGCGGACGTCCTTCACGAACCGCTCGAGCGCGTCGAAGTTCCAGATGTCGCCGCGGCCGTAGATCTTGAGCAGGTGTCGGCCGCTCGAGCCGACGAACCGCTCCACCAGGCTCGGGGGCAGGTCGTCGAGCCGCGGCGGCTCGGGGTCGGCCACGCCGGCCAGGGCGTGCAGCCGCGTCAGCAGGTCGCCGGCCGCCCGCTGCTGGAAGATGGCGAGCGCCCGAAAGCAGTCCTCCGGGCCCATCCGGCGCAGCGCCTCGCGGGCCCGCTCCAGGTGCCAGGCGGTCCGCAGGCCGCCGGGCCGCTTGGCCGCCTCGCCCTGCGCCCAGCCGAGCGTCTCGCCGAGGGCGTCGAGCCGGTCCACGGGGATCTCGGGCGGCCGCTCGGGCAGCGCCGCCAGCC
>JBIPLS010000115.1:0-11167 GCA_044368305.1 Pirellulales bacterium | reverse complement strand
CGAACGCATTCGTCGGCTGTCAACGGACGGATTCGTAGATTTTTTACCGGCGCCGTAAAGGCCGGCAGGAGGCCGCCGATGCGGGTTTCATTCCGGCGGTCAGAGACCGCCGCTACAGAGGGCGCAGCGGAACCAGGCGGGGAGGCGAGGGGCTGCCCGTGCCCCGTGAGCCGGCGTAGGTGGCCAGCGGAGCCTGGAGGACGGAGCGCAGACACCTCCGAGTGAGCGGAGGGCATGATGCCCGAAGCGAACGTCCGGCGATGGGGTACGGGCAGCTCCTCGCCGGAAGACACGGCGGTCGGAGACCGCCGCTACAGGGACTGGAAGCCGACGTGCAGCCGGTCGAGCAGATCGCGGGCCGTCATCGAGACCTGGCCCAGATCGGCCGCCGCGGCGTCGCCGGCCCGGCCGTGCACCCAGGCGCCCAAGCGGGCCGCATCGAAGGCCGTGAGGCCCTGCGCGAGCAGGGCCGCGATCACGCCGGCGAGGACGTCCCCCGTGCCGGCCGTCGCCATGCCCGGATTGCCGGTGTCGTTGCGGGCCCGGCGGCCGGGGGCGACGACGAGCGTGCCCGCACCCTTGCAGACGATGACGGCGTCGATCTCCGCGGCGAGTGTCGCCGCGGCCTCTTCGAGGGCGGGCCGATCGGCGGCGGTCACGGCCGCCGGGTCGCGGCCCAGCAGCCGGGCGAGTTCCCCGGCGTGCGGCGTGAGCACACGCGGTCCGGCGTGATCGCGGAGCGCGGCCGCCCCGGCCGGCGACAGCGCCCACAGCGCGTCGGCGTCGAACACCGTCGGGGCGGGAAGGTCCCGCCACAGCCGCATGACGATCCCGCGGACCGCGACCGTCCGGCCGATGCCCGGCCCCACCACGGCGGCATCCGCCGCGGCCAGCCGGGTGGCGAGGCCGTCCGCCGCCGCGGCCGCGAAGCCCCCGGCATCCGCCGCCAGGCCCCGCGTCATCACGCACGGATCGAACGACGCGGCGATGGCGACGACCGGATCCGGCACGAGCAGTTCGACGAGACCGGCGCCGCTCTTGAGCGCCGCCATGGCGGCCAGCGCCGGCGCGCCGGCCATGCCCGCGGCGCCGCCCGCCACGACGACGCGGCCGTGGTCGCGCTTGCTCGAGGCCGCATCGCGGGGCGGCAGCCCGACGAGGTCTCGTGGTGGGGTGTCGGTCATCGTCGGCCCACGGCTCCCGGTCCAGGCGCGGCCGCGGCCCGCTCCGCCGCGCAGCCGCGAAACCCGCGTCCAAAGCCGAGTTTACCTTGACTGGAACCGCGCAGCCCGGCTACCTTCCCGCGGCTTGGCCGGTTCCCGGCCGCGGGTCAGGAGTCCGGAGAATCGCCATGTGTGCCGCACCGAATCCCGGGGACATCTTCGACGTCAAGAAGGTCCGCCGCCTGATCGAGCTGATGAAGGAGCACGACCTCTCGGAGCTCGACCTGAAGCAGGCCGACAACCGGGTTCGCATCCGGCGGGGTGGCGAGGTGGTCGCCTACTCGGCCCCGGCCGTGCCCGCACCCCGGCCGGCGGCTGCCGAAGCGGCCCCGGCCAAGGAGTCGGCGACCGACGCCCGTCTGCTGGTGGTCAAGAGCCCGATGGTGGGCACGTTCTACCGCGCATCCGGCCCCGACTCGGCCGCGTTCGTCAAGGTCGGCGACCGCATCGGCCCGGAGAAGACGGTCTGTATCGTCGAGGCCATGAAGGTGTTCAACGAGATCCCGGCCGGCGTCTCCGGCCAGGTGGTGGCGATCCTCGTCGAAAACGGGGCCCCGGTCGAATTCGGCCAGCCACTGATCAAGGTCGATCCCGAAGGCTGACCGCGCGGCGGAATCCATGTTCAAGAGGATCCTCATCGCCAACCGCGGGGAGATCGCCCTGCGGGTGATCCGCGCCTGCCGTGAACTGGGCGTGGAGACGGTGGCCATCTTCAGCGAGGCCGACCGCGGGGCGCCCTACCTCGAGCTCGCCGACGAGGCGATCTGCGTCGGCCCCGCCAAGGCCGCCGACAGTTACCTGCGGATCGATCGCGTGATCAGCGCGGCCGAGATCGGCAACGTGCAGGCGATCCATCCGGGCTACGGCTTCCTCTCGGAGAACTCCCACTTCGCCGAGGTCTGCAGGTCGTGCAACATCGGGTTCATCGGCCCCACACCCGAGGCCATGGAGCGGGTGGGTGACAAGAACTCGGCCCGGGCCCTGGCCCGCGAGGCGGGCGTGCCCACGGTGCCCGGCAGCGACGGCCTGATCGCCAACGAGCAGGAGGCGGTGCGGATCGCCAAGGAGATCGGCTTCCCGGTGCTCCTCAAGGCCACGGCCGGCGGCGGCGGCAAGGGGATGCGGGTGGCGGCCAACGATCTGGCCCTGGCGAGCGCCTGGCAGCAGGCCTCGGCCGAGGCGCAGGCGGCCTTCGGCAATCCCGGCATCTACGTCGAGAAATACATCGAGCGTCCGCGGCACGTCGAAATCCAGATCCTCGGCGACCAGCACGGCAACATCTTCCATCTCTGGGAGCGCGACTGCTCCACCCAGCGCCGGCACCAGAAACTGATCGAGGAGAGTCCCTCGCCCCGGCTGCCGCAGGCCATTCGGCAGAAAATGGCCGAGGCGGCGGTCCGGCTCGCGAAGACGGCCAACTATTTCTCCGCCGGCACGGTCGAGTTCATCGTCGACCAGCAGGACAACTTCTACTTCATCGAGGTCAACGCCCGGATCCAGGTCGAGCACCCCGTGAGCGAGATGGTCACGGGCATCGACCTGCTGAAGGCGCAGATCCGCGTCGCCGCCGGTGAGAAGCTCGACCTCGAGCAGTCCGACATCGTGCCCCGCGGCCATGCCATCGAGTGCCGGATCAACGCCGAGGATCCCGCCGCCAACTTCCGCCCCTGCCCGGGCCGGATCGAGCGGATCATCGCTCCGGGCGGGTTCGGCGTCCGCTGGGACTCCCACGCCACCACCGGCTACGTCGTCCCGCCGCACTACGACTCGCTCGTCGGCAAACTGATCGTCCACCAGCCGACCCGCAAGGAGGCGATCGCCACGATGATCCGTGCCCTCAAGGAACTGCGGATCGAGGGCATCAAGACCACCGTCCCGCTGCACCTCGAGGTGCTCTCCAACACAGCGTTCCACGAGGCCCAGGTCGACACGACCTTCGTGGAGCGGATGCTCGCAGGCTGACCACTCCATGCCCGAATCGCTCGCCCGCCCTCCCAAGGCCGCCCACCACTTCCGCCGCGTCGCCATCCTCTTCGCCGGCGGCCCCGCGCCCGGGGCCAACGCCGTGATCTCCACCGCCGCCACCTCGTTCATGCGCGAGGGGACGGAGGTGCTGGGCATGAAGCACGGCTACTCGTCGCTCGCCGACTACTCCCCCGCCAAGCCGCTGGCCGAGGGCCGCGACTACATCAAGATCACGCCCGAGTTCCTCAAGCGGACGCGGAGCGGCCAAGGGATCATGATCGGCACCGCCCGGACGAACCCGGGCAAGCACGTCTCGCACCCCAGCCACCTCGAGGACGCCGAGCGGGTCGGCCCGCTGAAGAACGTCTACGAGGGGCTGCGATCGCTGGGCGTCGAGGCGCTGATCTCGATCGGCGGCGACGACACGCTGAAGACGGCCAACAAGTTCAAGCTCTACCAGGACCGGCTGCCGGAGGGGAGCAGGCGGATCCCGGTCGTCCACCTGCCGAAGACGATCGACAACGACTACATGGGGATCGACTTCACGTTCGGCTACTTCACGGCGGTGGACACGCTCGGCGGCGAGATCCGCAACCTCCTCTACGACGCCGAGGCGAGCCGGGCCTATTTCCTCTGCGAGACCATGGGCCGCAGCGCCGGCTGGCTCTCCTACGGCGCCGCCATCGCCGGCGAAGCGAGCCTCGTGATCAGCGTGGAGGACATCTTCGGGAAGTACCGGGGCGAGGAGACGGTCACCGGCCCCAACGGCGAGACTCGGGTCAAGCCGGTGATGAACATCGACGCCGTGGTCGGCCGGATCGTGAAGACGATGCGGGTCCGCGAGGAGCAGGAGGGGAAGCAGTACGGCGTGATCGTGATGGCCGAGGGGCTGGCCGAATATCTCCCGGCCAAGGCCCTGGAGGGCATCCCGCGGGACGACCATGGTCACATCTCGATCTCCCACGTCCAGCTGGGGCGGATGTTCGCCAAGCTCGCGAGCGACGAGTTCAAGAAGCAGACGGGGCGGTCGCGGAAGGTGGTGGGCCTGCAGCTCGGCTACGAGGCCCGCTGCGCGAAGCCGCACGCCTTCGACGTCATGCTCGGCAGCCAGCTCGGCGTGGGCGGCTACCGGGCGCTCGCCGAGCGGGGCCTCGACGGCGTGATGGTGAGCGTGTCCGGGCAGCTCGACCTCAACTACGTGCCCTTCGAGGAGCTCGTGGACCCCAACACGCTGGTCACGGTGGTGCGGTACGTGGAACGCGGCAGCGACTTCCACAGCCTGGCCCGGTTCCTCGAGACGTACGTCAACGAGTAGCGGGGCTGCGGGCGCTTCGCTTGGCCCGTAGCCCAACCCGGCCCGGGGTTGCCCACGCCCTCTCGCCGGACGTTCGCTGCGGGCATCCTGCCCTCCGCTCACTCGGAGACGTCTGCGCTGCGCCATCCTGGCTCCGCTGGCCGTCTACGCCGTCTCGAGGGCATCGGCACCCCCGAGCCTCGCTCATTCGGAAAGGGATAGGCTCGGGGTTGTCGGCACGACAGGAGCCGGCGTATGCCGACAAGTGCAGCCAGGATGGCGAAGCGCCGTCGGCATCCGAGTGAGCCGTAGCCTGGAAGGCGGAGGCGAACGTCCGGCGATGGGCGTGCCGGCAACCCCGGGCCGGGTTGGGCGAGTCGAGTCGCGGATGAGCGCCCGCGCTGGTCACTCGGTCGTGAGCGTGCCCTTCGTACTCGGGATGCCGGGCTGGCGGGGGTCGGGCTCGACGGCGACGCGGAGCGCGCGGGCCGCGGCCTTGAAGACGGCCTCGGCGATGTGGTGGCCGTTGCGGCCGTGGTGGAGCACGGCGTGGAAGTTCATGCCCGCCGTCGCGGCCACGCTCTCCCAGAACACCTCCACGAGCTGGGCGTCGAACGTGCCGATCGTGGGTACCGGGAAGTCCACGGCGAACACGCACGCGGCGCGGCCGCCGAGATCGACGGCCACGGTCGCGAGCGACTCGTCCATGGGGATGATCGCGTGGCCGTAGCGGCGGATGCCGCGGCGTTCGCCGAGGCACTCCTTGAGCGCGGTTCCCAGCGCCCGGCCCACGTCCTCCACCGTGTGGTGGCCGTCCACGTGCAGGTCGCCCGTGCACTCGACCTTGAGATCGCAGAGCGAGTGGCCCGCGAGCAGCGTGAGCATGTGGTCGAAGAAGCCGAGTCCGGTGCGGACGTCGGCGGCGCCGATGCCGTCGAGGTCGAGCGTAAGGCGGACGTCCGTTTCGGCGGTCTTGCGGGACAAGCTGGCGGCGCGGGGCATGGCGGGACCGGTGGGAATGGGGGAACGAGTGATGGTCAGAGGGCCCGCATCCGGGCGAGGAAGGCGTCGATCTCGGCGTCGGTGCCGACCGTGATCCGCAGGCCGTCGCCCCAGCCGGCGTAGTGCATGTAGCGGACGAGGATGCCCGCGGCCTTGAGGGCCTCGTAGACGGGCTTGTGCGGCCGCTCGGGGTGCGTGCACCAGACGAAGTTCGCCTGGCTCTCGACGGCGTCGTAGCCCAGACGGCGCATCTCGTCGGTGAGCCGGCGACGGGTGGCGAGGATCTTCGCCCGGTTGTCCGCCAGCCAGGCCTGGTCGTCGATCGCCGCGGTCGCGGCCGCGATCGACAGCGTGTCGCAGTTGTAGGAATCCTTCACCTTCTGCAACTGTTCGATGACCTGGGGCTGGGCGACGGCGAAGCCGAACCGCAGCCCGGCCAATGCATAAGACTTGCTGAACGACCGCGTCACGATCACCCGCTCGTTCTCCCGCACGAGACCGAGGCAGTTGGTGTCGGCGAAGTCGCCGTAGGCCTCGTCCACGACGAAAGCACAGGACATCCGCCCTGCCAGTTCGGCCACCCGCTGCGGCGACAGGAGCGTGCCGGAAGGGCTGTTGGGGTTGGCCACGATCGCCAGCCGGAGGTCGTCCCGCGGGGCGGCGAAGGCGTCGCCGAGCGACCAGTCGCGGGCGTAGTGGACCTCGTCGCACCCAGCCCCCTGCAGGCCGGCGAGCGTGCGGTAGAGGATGTAGCTCGGATAGGGCATCCGCAGCCGCTCCCCCGCGCCCACGAACGTGCGGACGAGGATCGTGAGCAGGTCGTCGCTGCCGTTGCCGCAGATGATCCAATCAGGGTCGACGCCCAGCACCTCGGCCGCCCGCTTCCGGAAGGCCGTGGCGAGCGGATCGGGATACTTGGCGAGCGTGCGGCCCGCCGTGGCGGCCGCGATCGCCCGGGCCACGGCCGGCGACGGCGGATAGGGATTCTCGTTGGTGTTGAGCTTGATCCAGTCGCCACCCTGCGGCTGCTCGCCGGGCACGTAGCCGGCGAGCGCGGTGATCTCGGCGCGGAAGAGGCGAGGGCCGTGCATGGCGGGGATGGTCACACGCTGGGCGGCGGGCATCCCCGAAGTCTACCTCACGGCTCCCGCCGACCGCGGACCGCACGATCGCCACGACCCGCCCAGACGGGCCTCACCGTGCCGGCCGGGCCGGCACGACCCAGCGGCCCTCGTCGGGCCGCAGATCACCCACCGCGGCGCCGTTTTCGACGATCCGGACCACCTTCAGATGGCGGCGCGGGATCCGCACGGCGAGCATCTGCTTCACACGGAACGACGCCGGCATCCGCGGCGGCGTGAAGCGGTAGCGGAGTTCGAGCGCGTCGCCGTCAGCGGACAGCCTGTCGACCACGAGCACCTCCTCGCCCTCCGCCGGAGCATCCACGACCCGTGCCACCACGATGATCATCTCGTTCTCGAACAATTGCGGCGGCGGTTTGTACGGCTTCCTGTCACGCATGACCGGTGCCGGCTGGAAGACCGCGTCGTATTCCTCGGGCGTGCGGATCACCGCCCTGAACACGGGCTCGGTTTCGTCATCCCAGTTGGCCAGGAAGTTGCGGTAGTCATCCGGCCCGATCTGCTCGAAACGCACCGGCTCCCCGCCTGCGCGAGTCAAACCGGCGGCCAGGAACGGCAACGACAGGGCGACGATCATCGCGGTGCGGCGGTTCATCGGGTGGCTGGCACCTTTTCTTCCCCGCGGGCGGTTGGGCTAACCGCGGGCCTCGACGCTGCGGCGATGGGCCGTGAGCCCCTCGGTGTCGGCGAGGATGCGGATGTCGGTGGCGAGCGCGGCGAGGTCGGCCTGGGCGAGATGGATCACGCTCCCACCGCGGAGGAACTCGTTGGCCGACAGGCCGGCGGCGAACCGGGCGGTGCCGCCGGTGGGCAGCACGTGCGACGGCCCGGCGGCGTAATCGCCGGCGGCCACCGGACTCCACGGCCCGAGGAACGCCGCGCCGGCATGCCGGATCGAGGCCAGCGTGGCCTCCGGGTCGCGGGTGTCGATCGCGAGGTGCTCGGCGGCGAGCTCGTCGGCGAGCGCGGCCGACTCCGCATCGCTGTTCGTGAGCACGATGCCTCCGAAGCGGGCCAGGCTGTCGCGGGTCAGGTCGCGGCGCTCGAGGTCCGCCACCCGCCGCTCGAGGGCCGCGGCCACGGCGTCCGCGAGCCGGCGGCTGGCCGTGAGCAGGATCGCCGAGCCGGGCGAGTGCTCCGCCTGGGCGAGCATGTCGGCGGCGATGCATTCGGGGTTCCCGGCATCGTCGGCCACGATCACGATCTCGCTCGGGCCGGCGATCGCGTCGATCGACACGTCGCCGTAGACGTGCTCCTTGGCCAGCGCCACGAACAGGTTGCCGGGGCCGACGATCTTGTCCACCCGCGGCAGCCCCGCGACGCCGTAGGCCAGCGCCGCCACGGCCTGGGCACCGCCGGCCCGCACCACCGTCGTCACACCCAGTTCATGGCAGGTTGCCAGCACGTGCCGGTTCTCGGCGCCGTACTTCGTGGGGGGCGCGACGACGACGATCTCGGGCACGCCCGCCACCCGGGCCGGCACCACCGTCATGAGAAGCGTCGAGGGATAGGCCGCCGCCCCGCCGGGCACGCACACGCCCACGCGGTCGAGCGGCAGATATCGCTGCCGCAGGCTTCCGCCCCCCGCAAGCGGCACGGTCACGTCGCGGGCGAGCAACGCCCGTTGAAACCGCTCGACCCGTTCCGCGATCCGGCGCACGGCATCGAGAAAGCCGCGATCGACCTCCGCATGGGCGTCCGCCAGGGCCGCTGGCGGCACGAACAGCGTCTCGGGAGTCACGTCGGCACCGTCGATCCGCCGCGTGTAGTCGAGGAGGGCTTCGATGCCCTGCGCACGGACATCCTTGCAGATCCGCTCCACCACCTGGCGGGGCGCCAGCGGTTCCCCGAACACGTCGATCGTCCGCTGCCGGCCGGCAGGACTGACGACGTCTCCCTGCGACACAAGCTTGCCCCGTAGCGCCGCGAGCCGCGCGCGGCCGTCCGGCGCGGCGAGGTCGATGCGTTCACACAGCGGCGAAACGGAGGTCATTGCCCCCAGGATACCGCGGCGACGTCGCTTGGCGAGCCTGACACCGCGAGACGTGCCGGGAATGGTGGAACGGAACCCGTGTTGCGGTGAGGCGAGCGGGCCGACGCGAGGATCACGCGCGTCTCAGCGAACGAACTCTTGCCGCCCGTGAGGCGGCGGCCCGTCGACGGCGAGCGCACCGAGGCGGCCGTCGAACCGCTGCGACCAGCGGTCGGCGAGCGTCGCCACGACACGACCGGCAGCGGCGTCACCATCGGCCTGGGAGGCGATCTCCCGCAGGATCGCGGCGCCGCGCACGACGAAGGGCGGAGCCGTGCCGGCAGGCCGGTCGCCGAAGGTCGGATCGGCTGCGGCGACGGCCCGGAGGCCGGCCGCGGCCGGGGCCGGGACGGTGGCGAGACGCCCGTCGATGGCCACGGCGCGGCCGATGGCCGCATCGGCCTGATCCTGCCGGCCGAGCGCCACGAGCACGAGCGATTGTCGCAACTGGATGTCCGGCTGGTCCTGGGCGATGGCCGCGGCCCGGCGATAGGCATCGAGCGCCGCCGTGAGCCGCGCCGGGTCACCCTGGGCGGCCCGCAGGTGCCGGTCGCCCACGGCCACGAGCCGGGCCGCCCGCAGCCGTGCGATCCCCGTGCTCGGCCGGACGGCCACCGACCGGCCGGACGGTGACGGCACGGCGGCGACCACGGGCCGGGCTGCCGAAGTCGCGGGCGGCCGGGCCACGAGCGCGCCGGCACGCGGATTCGCGGTCGCGGCGCCGAGCCCGAGGAACGGCAGCACGCCGGCTGGGCCATACTGCGGCGCGAAACCCCAGGGCAGTGGCGTGCCGTAGGGATAGCCGTACCAGCCGTATGGCCCCGGCACCCAGGTGGCCGGATAGCCCCAGATCGGCGGGCAGGCCGGAACCGGCACGAGCGATCCGGAGAAGAAGGTCGCGCCGGGCACCGACAGATAGACGGAGTCACGAAAGCCCCACGCGCTGCCGCCGTACCACGGGCCGCAGCCCCACGGCCTGTATCCCCAGCCCCACGCCGGGCCGCAGCCGTTCCAAGCGGTCGCACCCCAGCCTCCCCAACGCGGGCCGCACCAGCCACCCCACCCGACGCGGGTCACGGCCGCGCCGTAGCTGAAGGAGTAGCCCGCGCTGCCGACGCCGAATGCGGGCCCCACATAGGGGCCGCGGCACCAGAAGCGGGCCGCGCGGGCATCGACGGAGAATCCAGCGGCCGCCAAACAGACCATGCAGGCGAGGGCCGTTCGGAACCTTCTCATCCGGGAAGATCTCCTGGGCGTAGCAACCGCGAACGACTTCGATTCTACGGGATCCGGGCGGCGGACGGCCAGTTTTCGGCGGGCCGCGATCGCGGCCCGCTTCCGCGTTGAACCGGCCGCTGCCAGCACCGCTGTCACGGGCCGCGACCGGTGGTACGCTCCGCTGGCCCGAACGCCGTTTCCGGGGATCCTCCCATGGCCCGTGCAGCCAGCCTGCAACTCGCCCTCGAACTCGGCCTGCCGCGGCGGCTGGCGGGCCGGCTGGCGACCCTGCGCACGCCGAGCCGCATTCAGGACTTCGTCAACTCCATCCCCTGGAACCACGAGACCGAAGGCCCCACGGCCCGCTCGGTGGTGGAGACGCTCCGGGCCGGAAAGGCCCACTGCGTCGAGGCGGCGCTCGTGGCCGCCTGCGCCCTGTGGCTCGCCGGCGAACCGCCGCTGGTGATGGACATGGGCGCGGCCCGCGGCGACGTCGATCACGTCGTCGCGCTCTTTCGCCGCGACGGACGCTGGGGCGCGATCTCGAAGAGCAACAGCCCGTTCCTGCGGTATCGCGACCCGATCCACCGCACGCTGCGGGAGGTGGCGATCTCGTTCTTCCCGCAATACGTCAAGGGGCGACGCAAGACGCTCCGCACCTACTCCGTGGCCATCGACCTGCGGCGGCACGACCCGGCGACGTGGGTCACCTGCCCACGGTTCTGCGCGGAGATGGTGGACGCACTCACCGGTTCCCGCCACTTCGGCATCCTGCCGCCGGGCATGCGGCACCGTCTGCGACCGATCGACGAAATCGAGTCCCGCAGCAACCTGCTGCGGGACTACGAGCCCGACGCCCCCGGCCCGCGCGGGTCGTGACCGGCGGCCCGCCGCGCGTGCGGCCCCTACCCCGGTCCCGCCTGCCCCAGCAGTTTCCGCAGCGCCGTGAAGGCGATCTCGCCGAATTGCCGCGGCGGGATGCTCCACAGCCGCGGGTTCGGGGTCTCCACCGCGACGGCACCGGTGTAGCCGATCTCACGAAGCCGGTCGATCAGGTCGTCGCAGGGCGACCCGCCCTCGCCCGGCAGGATCCGGTCGGCGTCGGCGGCCATCTCCCGCGGCACGTCGGCGACGTCGGACACCTGCACATGGGCCAGGTTGTCCCGCGACAGGAGTCGCAGGTCGAGCGTCTTGCTCGGACCCACGGTCCAGTGGAACCAGTCGAGGCACACGCCCAGCGCGGGCGACCCCACATCCTCGACCAGGGCCACGGCCGACTGCAGGTTGTTCG
>JBIPLS010000009.1:0-32698 GCA_044368305.1 Pirellulales bacterium | reverse complement strand
GGCCGGCGTGAGGGAAGCGTTCGCCGACTCCCCCTGCGCCTCCCCGTTTCCAGTTGAGGAGGCTTCGGGCTCCCCATGTTCCGCTCGACGGCGTATTTGACCAGCGGAGCCCAGGATGGGCGCAGCGAGCGTCCGGCGACGGGACGTGGGGAGCCTGAAGCCGGCGCGAGTCAGCCCGGCAAACGTCCGGGCGAGACGGCACGGGAAGCACCTCCCCCCATACCACCGGCAGATCACTGCGCCGGTGCGAAGCCTTTGTCGATCTTCCCGAACACCATCGTCACCTGCTCATCGCCCGAGGCCTTCTCCACCTTGCTCTTGCAACCGGGGCAGCAGAACCCGACCTCGGCGTCGCCGATCATGATCTTGGTGCCGTCCTTGACCGGCCCGCCGCTGAAGGGGCAGCCCTTCTGCACGAGCTGTCCCGTCGAGACCATCTGCTGATGCGCCTTGGCGGCGAACTTGCCCGATTCCTTCTCGAAGCCGCCGGCACAACTGCCGCAGCAGAACCAGACCTTGCCGCCGGCGAAGTCAGCGCTCTTCTCCGGGTTGCAGGTCCGGCCGGACACCGGGCACTTGGCGTCCTTGGGCTCCTTGACCGCGGCCGAAACCGCGACCGCTGCGCACACGATGAGCAGGCTCGAGACGACGCTGGCGACACGACGATTCATGGCCGCACTCTCCAGAAGGGGAACCGGGCGAACTCCACCGCGGCCGCCCCAGCATAGGCCGGGCGGCAGGCCGGGAACAACCGGAGTTCACCCGCCGCGCGGCGGGTGCCGGGGCTCGGGCAGCCCGGCCGCGACCAGGGCTCCCGCGGCGATCACGGCGGCCCCGGCCACGAACACGGGGCGAAATCCGCTCGCGTCCACCGCCCAGCCGAGCACCGGCGAGAGCACGAAGGGCGCCGCCAGCGCCGCGCCCACCATGCTCACGTACCGGGGGTGATCGGCGGGGCGCGGGGCGAGTTCGAGCGCGTAGTTCGTGAAGATCTTCAGGGAGATCGGATTCAGGCCCAGGGGCACGTAGACGACCCAGAACCAGCGACCGGCCTCCGCCTGCGGCAGGACGGACAACGCCGTGACGACCAGCGGCGTCAGCGCCGAGAGCGCGACGAGCCAGACGAGCACCAGACGTGTTCCGCGCCGGTCGGCGAGCGGCCCGGCGACGAGGCTCACGACGCCCGTCGCGGCGTTCTGCACGACCACCCACGTCAGCAGGCTGCCGCGGCCGCTGCCGAGGCGGTCGCGGGCGAAGGCCTGATAGTGGGGAAACAGCATGAGCACGGCGGAGAAGCAGGCCGCGACCGCGCACAGCCGCACGAGCACCCGATCGGCGGCCAGCGTCCGTCGCCAGCCGGCGATGCCGGCGCCGGCGGCCGCGAGCCAGCCGCCGCCATGCGGCGGACTCCGCGGCTCGGCCGGATCGGCCGGTTCGTCGAGCATCGCCGGCACGGCGGCCGCTGCCGCGAAGAACAGGGCCGTCGCGGCGAAGATCTTGGGAAAGCCGTCGGCGTCATCCAGCCACGGACCCAACAACGCGAGCGCCGCCACGATCGCCAGCGCGCTGCCGACGGCCACGCTCACGACCATCGCCCGGCCGCGATGCCCGGGGGCGACGAGCTTGCCCTGGAGGGAGGCGGCCGCCAGTTGCGTGAGGCCGTTGGTGGCGGAGAAGGCCGCGTAGACCACGAGAAACACCGCGGCGAGCACGTCGGGCCGGGAGGCCTGCAGCGGCGCCCAGACCGCGGCGAGCACCGCGAAGCAGGCCGCCATCGCCAGCGTCGTGCGGACGAGCGTCCACTTCTTGACCGGCCGCCGGCCGAGCAGCGGCGAGAAGGCGAGCGGCGGCAGGCTCTGCCCGCCGCGATTGAGGACCGGCAGCAGGCCGCGGAGGAGCCCCGAATCGACGACCGCGTCGAGCACGGCCGGCATGATGATCGTCTCCGTCTTGAAGATCCAGCCGACCCGGACGATGACCTGGTAGCACTCCAGCCACAGGGTGTTGCGGCGCTCCCGGGCGGCGGCCGCCGGCGGTGCGTGTGCGTTGCAAGCGTCGGCCATGCGGGTACGATCGCAGTCGGAGCGGGGGTCGACGGACGATGCGGCCCGCGGCGGTGTCCTTCGGCGGCAGCATGAGGATTTTTCACGATGGAGTCCACGCGCTTTTTCACGCTCGTCTTGGCCGCCTGCGCGGCCGTGCCGGCCAGCGGGGCCGAGCGGCTCGCGTGGTTCGGCACCTACACGGGCGGCAAGACCGGCTCGGAGGGGATCTACGTGTCGCGGTTCGACGACACGACGGGCGGGCTCTCGACTCCGGCGCTCGCCACCGCGGCCCGCAACCCGTCGTTTCTCGCGGTCCATCCCGCGCTCCCCGTGCTCTACGCCGTGGCGGAGGTCGGTGGCGGTGACGGGCGGCCCGAGGGCGTCGTGCAGGCGTTCGCCATCGACGCCGCCACGGGCACCCTGACGGCGAAGAACCATCGCTCCACCGGCGGCGCCGGGCCGTGTCACGTGTCGGTGGACGCCGCCGGTCGGGTGGCGCTGGCGGCGAACTACGGCGGCGGCAGCGTGACATGCCTGGGGCTCGAGGCGGACGGCGGGCTGCGGCCGGTCGTCGCCGGCGCGCCGGGCGGTTTCCTGCAGCACGCCTTCGATCGCGTGCCGCCCACGGGCATCCACGCCAAGCGGCAGCAGAAGCCCCACGGCCACTCGATCGACCCCAGCCCCGACGGGCGGTTCGCGTTCGTCTGCGACCTCGGCCTGGACAAGGTGTTCGTCCACGCGCTCGACGCCGCCCGGGCCACGCTCGCGCCGCACTCGGCGGCGACGCTCGCTTCCGGAGCCGGGCCGCGGCACTTCGCCCTCCATCCCGGCGGCCGGTTCGGCTACGGCGTCAACGAGCTCGATCTGACGGTGACCGCGTTCGCCTTCGACCCACAGGCCGGAGCCCTGACGCCGCTGCAGACGCTCTCCACGCTTCCCGACGACGTCACCGAACGCGCGGGCTTCACCACTGCCGAGATCGCCGTCCATCCGACGGGCAGGTTCCTGTACGCGTCGACCCGCGGCCACGATTCGATCGCCATGTACGCGATCGACCAGTCCACCGGGAAACTCCGCTTCCTCGGGGTCGAGCCGACGCGGGCCAAGACGCCGCGCAGCTTCGGCATCGACCCGACGGGCAGGTTCCTGCTGGCCTGCGGCCAAGCGTCGGGCACCGTCACGGTGTTCGCGATCGACGCGGACGGCGGCCGGCTCACCTTCACCGGCACGAGCATCGCGGTGCCCGCGCCGGTGTGCGTGGTCTTCGCCCGTCAACCGGAGCCGAGCACGAGTTCCAGGTAGCTGCGGCGTTCCGCGTCCGTGCACCCCAGCGCGTGGGCCAACGACTCGACCCGCGCCCGCGCCGCGGGCAGATCCGCAGCCGCCGCCTGGGTCTCGATCTCCAGGAAATCCCCCAGCCCGTGCACGTGGTCGAGCGCCAGTTCGACCCGCCCGCCCTGCCAGTCGAGGCCGGCGGTGCGCCGGCGCTTCACCACCTCCCGCACGGTCTCGAACCCCAGGGCCGCGAGCAGGCCCGTCCAGTGTTCCATGGTCGCCGGACCGTAGCCGGCGAGGGGCAGTTCGATCTCCCGGCGAGTCTTGGTGGCGGCATCGACCTTCGGCCCCTTCCAGGTGATCGCCAGCGATTCCCCGGCCTGCCGGAGCCGCAGGGCCTCGTCCGCGACCGCGAAATCCCGGCACGGGTGGGCGAAGTAGCGGTCCACCTGCTCCACCGGTGCGCCGAACGTGGCGGCCAGTCCCGCCAGCCGCCGCTCGATTGCCTCCACGTCGGCGACGCGAAACTTCAGCTCGACTTCGTACACTGAAAGCAGGCTCCGGGGCGGATGCCGGGAGGAACGTGCCGATGATACTCCACCGCTGCTCCCGGCCTGCAGGCAGTTTGATCGTGCTCACGGCCCTCGCAGCCGCCGGATGCGGGAGCCCGCCCCCTGCGCATCCGGCGGTGGGGCGCACCCTGGGCAGCCTGCCGATCGCGCCGGTGGCCGACTCCGGGGCCGCCGCGCCGCGGCTCGCCGGCAAGGTCACGCTGCTCAACGTCTGGGGGACATGGTGCCCGCCCTGCCGCGCCGAACTGCCCGGCCTCGTACGGCTCGCCGACCGGCTCGCCGACGACCCGCGGTTTCAACTGGTGGCCATCTCCAGCAATCCGGCCGCCGACGACTTCCCGGAGGTCGCCGCCGAGACCCGCGCCTTTCTCGACCAGGAGCGGATCGACCTGGATGCCTGGGCCTGCGTCGATCCCGTCGGCCGCGACATTCTCTTCTCGACCATCGGCCTGGAGGGGTTTCCGACGACGGCGTTGGTGGGCCCCGACGCGCGGATTCGCCGCGTCTGGGTCGGCTATCGACCGCGCGACGAGGTCGAGATCGCCGCGGCCGTTGTCAGCCTGCTCGCGGAGCTGCCAGCCGCTCGATGAACGCCCGGGCGGCGGCGGCCGGGTCGGCGGCGGCGGTCACGGCCGCGGCCACCGCGACCCGGCGGATGCCCAAAGCAGCGAGGGCGTCGAGCCGCTCCAGCGTCACGCCACCGATCGCGAACGTCGGCAGCGAGATTTCCGCAGCCACCGTCCGCAGGAACTCCGGCGGCGCGAACGCCTCGAAGGCCTTGGTCGCCGACGCGAAGCAGGGCCCGACGCCGAGGTAGTCGGCCCCGGCGGCGGCAGCGGCGCGGGCCTCCGCGACGTCGTGCGCCGTCCGGCCCAGCACCGCGTCGGGGCCGAGCACGCGGCGGGCGAGGGGCACCGGCAGATCGGCGGCCCCCACGTGGCCGCCGGCGGCGCCGACCGCCGCCGCCACGTCGATACGGTCGTTCACGATCACGAGCACCTGCTCCTCGGGCGGACGGCGGCGGGCGACCACCAAGGCCCGTCTGACCCGATCGACGAGCGCCGGCGAGTCGAGACGTTTGTCGCGAATCTGCAGCATCCGCACCCCGGCCTCGACCAACGACTCCACCAGCCGCGTGAAAGCGGCCGCATCGTCGCCGCCTTCCACCAGCACGCACACGTTCACGCCGGCGAGCCGATCGCGGGCCCGGACCGCGACGAGCGCCCCGCGCTCGAGTTCGTAGAGCCGATAGCGGAGCCGCTCGAATCCCCGGGCCGCCTCGGGTGCCGCCACGGCCGTGCATTCCGCGAGGCTACGGAGCGCCTGCGCGGCCCGGGATGCGTTGGCGGCGACCAGATCGGTGACCGACGAGCGGCGCATGGCCGCGGCCGCCTCCAGGCCGGCACCGACGTCGCCGGCGACGTCCCGGGACCGCACCCGGTCGCGGAGCGGCGGCGCCGCCAGCAGGGCGGCCAGTTCGTGCCGCATCTCCTTGGCCATGGAGGTCAGCCGGCGGTCGTCGAGGACGAACCGCACCGCATCCTCCACGACCCGCAACGCCTCGGCCGCGCGATTCGCCGCCGCGTCGATCGCCCGCCAGACGCCCGCCTGACCGCCGTGGTCGCTCGCCGCTTGGTCGTGCATGGAATGCGTTCTCCCGGCCTGCGGCCGTCGTTTTCTCCGTTGTAGCACCCGCTGCACGGCCGTCCCATCAGCCTTGGCCGCCGCGGCGGCGATCCCTAGACTCCCGGCCCTCGCGACCCCCGGGATCGCCCATGACCGCCCTCCGCTCCCTGACGCTCGTCTGGCCGGGCCTGCCGTGGCTGTGGCTGCGTGGCAGCCGCTCCGGGCTCATCCTCGCGCTGGCGTTCGGCGTCACGATCGACGTCGCGGTGCTGACGACGTTCATCTGGCCGGGGCTGGTCCGCGCGGAGTTCACGATCGCCGTCTGGACGGCGGCCATCGCCATCTGGGTGGCCTCGACGGCGTCGGCGGCGTGCGCCTTCCCGCCGCCGCTCCCCCGGGTGCGGCCGGAAGCCGCCGACGGGCTGTTCGCCCGGGCCCGCGACGCCTATCTCGCCCGCGACTGGCTGGCCGCCGAGACACACCTGAACGCCCTGCTCGCCATGGCACCCACCGACGGCGAGGCGCAGCTCCTCTGGGGCACGCTCCTGCGGCGGGTGGGACGTCTCGCGGAGGCCCGCGAGGCGTTCGCCAAACTGTCCCGCAGCGACTCGGGTGCCCGCTGGCAGGCGGCGATCGCCAGGGAGCTCGCCCGCCTCGACGCCGGGGACACCCGGACCATCGACGACGACGGCCCCACGACGCTGCCGCTGACGGCCGGACCGTCGCTGCCCGGGTCGGCCACCCGCCCCGGCGCGGCTGCCTGAATCGGCGTTTTTGCCGTTGGCGGCCCCCCACCCCAGACATTCCGTCGGACCGCTCCTACAATCGGCCCGGCGGTTTGGCGTGCGGTTTGCACCCCTTTCCAGCAGGCGGAACGCCGTCTGCCGAATTGGCACGTCAGCCATCCGCGGCCGACCCGGCCGCCAAGGCACGTTCGCGAGGGACATCCCGATGTACGAGCGGTTCACGGACAGGGCGCGGAAGGTGATGCAGCTGGCCAACCAGGAGGCCCAGCGTTTCAACCACGAATACATCGGCACCGAACACGTGCTCCTGGGCCTGATCAAGGAGGGCAGCGGCGTCGCGGCCAACGTCCTCAAAAACCTCGACATCGACCTGCGGAAGATCCGCATGGAGGTCGAAAAGCTCGTGCAGAGCGGCCCCGACATGGTGACGATGGGCAAGCTCCCCCAGACGCCCCGGGCCAAGAAGGTGATCGAGTATTCGATGGAGGAGGCCCGGAACCTCAACCACAACTACGTCGGCACCGAGCACATCCTCCTCGGCCTGCTCCGCGAGCAGGAAGGGGTGGCCGCGCAGGTGCTCATGAACCTCGGCCTCAAGCTCGAGGACGTCCGCGAGGAGGTGCTCAACCTTCTCGGACACGGCATGGAGGAGGGGGGCGAGCGGGCAGGGATGGGCGGCCGGCAGCCGGCGGGCGCCGGCGGCGGTGGCGGCGAGGGCAGCCCCAAGGGGGGTAAGAGCAAGACCCCCGCGCTCGACAGCTTTGGTCGCGACCTCACGGAACTGGCCCGCCAGGGCAAGCTCGATCCCGTCATCGGCCGGGAGAAGGAAATCGAGCGGGCGATCCAGATCCTCTGCCGCCGCACGAAGAACAACCCCGTCCTGCTCGGCGAGGCGGGCGTCGGCAAGACGGCGATCGTCGAGGGCTTCGCCCAGCGGGTCGTCGACGGCAACGTTCCCGAGCTGCTCGCCGACCGCCGGATCGTCGTCCTCGACCTCGCGATGATGGTCGCGGGCACGAAGTACCGCGGCCAGTTCGAGGAGCGGATCAAGGCCGTGATGAACGAGGTCCGCCGCGCGAAGAACACGATCCTGTTCATCGACGAGCTGCACACGCTCGTCGGCGCCGGCGGCGCCGAGGGGGCGATCGACGCCTCCAACGTCCTCAAGCCGGCCCTCGCCCGCGGCGAGATCCAGTGTATCGGTGCCACCACGCTCGACGAGTACCGCAAGTACATCGAGAAGGATTCGGCCCTCGACCGGCGGTTCCAGATCATCATGGTCGAGCCGGCCACGAAGGACGAGGCGGTGGAGATCCTCAAGGGGCTCCGCGACCGCTACGAGAGCCATCACCGCGTGACGATCAGCGACGCGGCCCTGGAGAGCGCCGTGGAGCTCTCCAGCCGCTACATCACCGGACGCTGCCTGCCCGACAAGGCGATCGACGTCATCGACGAGGCGGGCGCCCGGGTGCGGTTGAAGGCGATGACCAAGCCGCCGGATCTCAAGGAGATCGACGAGGAGGTCGAGCGGCTGAACAAGGAGAAGGAGGAGGCGGTCGCCAATCAGGACTTCGAGAAGGCGGCGGCGCTCCGCGACCAGGCCGACAAGCTCAAGAAGAAGAAGCAGACGATGACCCGCGACTGGCGGGACAAGAGCCGTGAGGCCGACGGCGTCGTCGACGACGAGGTGGTGGCGGAAGTCGTCTCCAAGATGACGGGCATCCCGCTGACCCGCATGTCCACCGAAGACCAGGCCCGGCTCATGGGCATGGAGGACGAACTCCACAAGAAGGTCATCGGCCAGGACGCGGCGGTCAAAAGCGTGGCGAAGGCGGTTCGCCGCAGCCGCTCCGGGCTCAAGGATCCGAAGCGGCCCATCGGGTCGTTCGTGTTCGCCGGGCCGACGGGCGTGGGAAAGACGCTGCTCGCCAAGGCCTTGGCGCAATTCATGTTCGGCGACGCCGAGGCGCTCATTCAGATCGACATGAGCGAGTACATGGAGAAGCACAACGTCAGCCGACTGATCGGTGCGCCGCCGGGCTACGTGGGCTTCGAGGAGGGGGGGCAGCTGACGGAGAAGATCAGGCGGCGTCCGTACGCCGTGGTGTTGCTTGACGAGATCGAGAAGGCGCATCCCGACGTCTTCAACATGCTGCTCCAGGTGATGGAGGAGGGCCGGCTCACCGATTCGTTCGGCCGCAACGTCGATTTCCGCAACACGATCATCATCATGACCACGAACGCGGGGGCCGAGGCGATCAAGAACGAGTCCGCCTTCGGCTTCCAGAAGCCCGACAGCGACGCCTCGTACGACAGCATGAAGGGCCGGGTCAACGAGCGGATCGAGAAGGTCTTCCGGCCGGAGTTCTTGAACCGGCTCGACGACGTGATCGTGTTCCACCACCTCACGGTGGACGACCTCAAGAACGTGATCGACATCGAGCTGGCCAAGGTCCGCGAGCGGCTCGGCGAGCGCGGCCTCAAGCTGGAGCTCACCGAAGCCGCGAAGCAGTTCCTCATCAAGAAGGGGTCCGACACCGACTTCGGGGCCCGGCCGCTGCGGCGGGCGCTGGAGAACTACATCGAGGATCCGGTGAGCGAGGAATTGCTCAAGGGCGAGTTCGCCGGCAAGGACACGATCCAGGTGGACTGCATCGAGGTCGCGGGCAAGCGGCAACTGTCCTTCAAGGGGCTGGTCACCGCCGAGCCGGTGCCGGCGGGCGGCCCGGAGGCCGGCGGCCAGGACGCCTGACTCGGCCGGGCCGCGGCGGGCGGTTGCAGGAGCGCCGCGGCGGCGCCTATCCTCCGCGGACGGCGGCGGGATGCCGCCGTGACGGACGGTCGGTCACCGGGGCACGGACGTGGACGAGTACGTCGAACCACTGGGCATGCGGGTGCTGATCCGCAAGGACGAGAGCCGCCACAAGACCCGCGGCGGCATCGTGCTTCCCGATCAGGCCGAGATTCCCACGATCACCGGCAGGGTCGTCGAGGTCAGCATCCAGGTCGAGCGGGACGCCGACTTCCCCATCGAGAAGTACGACAAGGTTCTGTTCCACCCCAAGAACTCGATCCCCGTCGATTTCGAGCAGAACAATCTCCTCTACGTGGTGCCGATCGAGGACGTGGTCGCCGTCTTCCGGCGCACCGGCGACCCGCGGCCGCGACGCCGCGGGCAGGCCGGCCCGGAGGGGCAGCCGCCCGGTGAAGCCGGCTGAATCCGACGCAGCAGCCGCCCCACGGACCATACCATGGCAGCCTCACGCCCACCGTCCGTCGCCACGGGAACGCTCCGGATCGGCGACCAGTGGAATGCGATCACGATCATCGCCCACTCGCAGACGCACCCGCTGAAGGCGATCTGCGAGCTCGTCGAGAACGCGCTCGACGCCGGTGGCCGGCGGGTCCGCATCCTGCGCCGCCGACAGCGCGGTGCGGTGTTCCTGGAGATCGAAGACGACGGCCAGGGAGTGGCGCCCGACGCCCAGGGCGACCCCGACTTCGGCCGCATCGCCACCCACCTCTGCGACTCGATGAAGCGGCACCTCGACGCCCGGGGCCGCAAGGGCGTCCACGGCGAGTTCGGCATCGGGCTGCTCTCGTTCTGGGCCCTGGGCGAGGAGCTGCGGATGGTGTCCGCGGGCGCGGGCGGCCGACCTGCCGAGCTGCACCTCGTCCGCGGCCAACGAGAGTATGCCATTCGCCCGGTCCGCGGCCGTATCGTGACCGAGGGCACGCGGATCGTCGTGGGCCCGCTGCTGGATGCCACCCGCAAGGTCGTCACCGGCGAGAAGATCGGCCGCTACCTGTCGGCCGAACTCCGCGACCGCATCCGCTCCACGGGAGCCCGCATCCTGGTCGTCGATCGCATCGCGCGACGCGAGGTCACGGTGACTCCCCGGGAGTTCACCGGGGAGCGGCTCGATCTGCCCCGTCGCTACGCCACGCCGCACGGCGACGTGCACGTCGAGATCTACATGCGGTGCGACGGCGAGGCGGGGGACGGCGGCATCGGGCTGTGCAAGGACGGCACCCGGGTGCTCAAAGAGATCGCCGAACTGCTTCCCTTCCAGCACGCCCCCTGGACCGACCGGCGGCTCGAAGGGCTGCTCGACTTCGACGCGCTCACTCTGGCCCCCGGCACGCGCGCCGGCGTCGTCCCGGATGCCGCCTTCGAGGCCCTGGCGGCGGCCGCCGCTTCGATCGAGGTGGATCTCGCCAGGTCGCTCGCCGAACGGGAGCAGGCGGAGACCGAGCGGGCCAGCCGCCAGCTCCTGAAGCAGGTGCACAAGGCCTTCGTCTCGGCGCTCGCCGACCTGCCCTCCGAGGAATACGTCTACTTCGACATCCCCAAGCCGGTGGCCGCGGGCGACGCCGCCCCGGGTGCGGCCGTGCCCGGCGCCGGCCCGCGCGGGACGCCGGCCACCGCCGCGGTCCTGTTCCCGCCGGAGCCGGGGCCGCTGCATGCCGTGCGGATCTCACCGCGACAGCCGCGCCGGTCACCGGGCGGGACGGCCCGCCTGACGGCGCGGGCGTGCGATGCCGAGGGCCTGCCGATCACCGCGGGCGTGGCGTTCACGTGGCGGCTGGCGGCCGGGGAGGCGACGCTTGTGGCGACGCAGTCCACCTGCGCGGTCACGGGCGAACTGGCGGGCACCGCGACCGTCGTGGTGACCGCGGTTCAGGGCGGCACGGAGGCCACCGACCAGGTCGAGGTGCGGTTTCTGGAGGGCGCGGGCGACGAGGACGGGCCGACGCAGCGCGGGCTCCCGTCGTATCGACTGGAGGCGGAGCACGGCCAGCCCTGGCGGTCACGATACGACAGCCGCCGCAACGAAATCGTCATCAACTCGGCCCACCGCGACTTTCTCGCCAGCCGGGTGTCGCCGGCCAAGCACCGCCGCTATATCGGCAAGCTGTACGCCAAGGAGGTGGTGCTCAGCAACTTTCCGCACGAGAGCCCCGCCCAGGCCCTGGAGCGGCTTGTCGAAATCACCCTCCGCACCGAAGAAGCGCTGTAACGCACGCCCCCCCGCGACTGTCGGCGAGCCGTGCCCCGCCGACGCCGGGCTTTTGATGGGCAAAAGGTGGCTGTCGCCTTTTGCATACGATGCGGCCCCGCCGCCGAGGGCCGGCGGGGCCGCTCCGTGTGGGCCGTCGATCACTTGCCCGGGGGCAGGATGACCGCGTCGATCACGTGGATCACTCCGTTGCTGGTCTCGATGTCGGGCTTCACGACCTTGGCGCCGTCGATCATCACGCTGCCGTTCACGACCTTGACCTTGGCCTTGGCTCCCTGCACGGTCGGCGCCTCGCTGAGCTTGACGACGTCGGCCGCCATCACCTTGCCCGGCACCACGTGGTAAGTGAGCACGGCGACGAGCTTCTCCTTGTTCTCCGGCTTGAGCAGCGACTCGACCGTGCCGGCGGGCAACTTGGCGAAGGCCTCGTCGGTCGGGGCGAAGACCGTGAACGGGCCGGGGCCCTTCAGCGTCTCGACCAATCCGGCCGCCTGGACGGCCGCCACCAGCGTCTTGAAGCTGCCGGCCCCCACCGCGGTATCGACGATGTCCTTGGAATCCGCCTTGAAGGCCACGGTGTGGACCGGGTGATCGCCCTGGGCCTTCTTGGCAGCTGCCAGCGGGCAATCGTCGCCGACGGCGGCCGCCAGGGGCAGTGCGAACGCGACGCCGAGGGCAGCACGGAAGATCGAGCAACGCATGGGGAACTCCCTTTTTCGAAAGAAACGTGAAACCGTCGGCACGAAACGGCACCGCCGGGCGACCAATCGCAACGCGGCAGTTTAGGCCACCCCTCCCGGGCGACCAGCCAAGGCCAGGGGAAATCCCTCGTCAGGGATCGGACGAGGGCCCAGCGGCAACCTGGGCGGAGGCCGGCAAAAACCCCCGTCCTTGCCCAGGCCGCCCGGTTCGCCGCGTGATCGTCACCGTCTGCCCTTGTCACTCATGCCGCCCGACCGGCACCGCCGATACGACCCGCAGGGACTGCCGCGCGCCCGCCTTCCGGATCCGCCTTCATGGCTTCCGCAGCCACCGACCATCCGACCCCCGCCGCCGCCCCGCCGGGCCCCTCCGGCTGGTTCGCCGACCTGGTGGCCAACCTCGGCGCGGCGGCCATGCGGAGCATCGCCGGCATCGGCGACGTCGCGCTGTTCGCCGTCGAGACGCTCGGCTGGATCCTCGCCCGCCGCCAGCGGCGGGACGTTCTGATCCCCAATTTTTACCGCATCGGCGTCATGTCGCTGCCGGTCGTGGCCCTCACCGGCCTGTTCATCGGCATGGTGCTGGCCGTGCAGAGTTTCGCCCAGTTCAAGGCCCTCGGCCTGGAGACACGGCTCGGGTCGGTGATCAACCTGTCGCTGGTCCGCGAACTGGGCCCGGTGCTCGCGGCCACCATGCTCGCCGGGCGGGTCGGCAGCGCGATGGCGGCGGAACTCGGCACCATGCGGGTCACCGAGCAGATCGACGCCCTGGAGAGCATGGGCGCGAACCCCATCTACTACCTGGTCGTGCCACGGTTTCTCGGCTGCCTCGTGCTCATCCCGTCGCTCACGGTGATGGCCGACTTCATGGGGGTGCTCGGTGGCTACCTCTACTCGCACGTCCTCCTCGGCATCGACTACCACCACTACTGGGAAAACTCCCGCGAGTACGTCGACGCCTTCGACTTCCTCATGGGCATCTTCAAGAGCCTGTTCTTCGGCGCGGCCATCGCCCTGGTGAGCTGCCACCACGGTTTCCACTGCGACCACGGGGCCGAGGGCGTGGGCCGCGCCGCCACCAACGCCTTCGTGCACTCCTTCGTGCTGATCCTCGTGCTCGACCTTTTCCTGGGGATCTGGCTCAACAACGTCCACGATTTCTTCCGCCCGGAGGGGCCGCGCCGCCTCCTCTGAACCCGCCATGCCCGCCACCGCCATCGCCCGTGCCGCGACAACCGACGCCGCCGATCCGCCCGTGCTGCGGATCGACACGGTCGGCGTCCGCTTCGGCCGGCAGGAGGTGCTGCGCGAGATCTCGATCGACCTGGCCGCCGGCGAGACGCTGGTGATCCTCGGCGAGAGCGGCTGTGGCAAGACCGTGCTCCTCAAGACCATGATCGGGCTCGTGCGGCCAACGGCCGGTGCGGTGCTCTTCGAGGGCCGGCCGCTGGCGCGGATGAGGGCCCGCGATCTGGCCCATCTCCGCACCCGCTACGGCTTCGTCTTCCAGGGAGCCGCCCTCTTCGACAGCCATTCGATCGCGGAGAACATCGCCTTTCCGCTGCGCGAGCACACCCGCCTCCCGGAGGGCGAAATCCGCGCGATCGTCACGGCCCTGGTCGACGAGGTGGGACTGCCGCGCAGCGTGCTCGACAAGAAGCCGGTGCAGATTTCCGGCGGCATGCGGAAGCGGGCCGGGCTGGCCAGGGCGCTCGCCCTCGACCCCCAGCTGGTCCTCTACGACGAGCCGACGACCGGGCTCGACCCGATCATGAGCGACGTCATCAACGAGCTGATCCTCAAGGCCCGGGCCCGGCCGCGGGTGTCGAGCGTCGTGGTCACGCACGACATGCACACCGCCCGCAAGGTGGCCGACCGGATCGTCATGCTGTATCCGTTGTTTCGCCTCCGCCCGGGCGAGCCGCAGATCGTGTTCACGGGCACGCCCGCCGAGCTCGATGCCTGCCGCGACCCGCGGATCCGGCAGTTCGTCGAGGGCCGCGCCGGCAGCCGCCTCACGGAACTCCAGGAGGAGCAGGGGCTGGTGGGTGAATCACAGGAGGAGGACGCGTCATGAACGATCGGGTGATGCAGTTCCGGGTGGGCGTGGTGGTGCTCGCGACCGCGATCATCGCCGGGATCCTCGTCGTCCTGTTCGGCGATCTGCCCTCGCTCGTGCAGGCCACCTATCCGCTGAAGATGAGCTTCGCTGACGCCCGTGGGATCGCCAACGGCACGCCCGTCCGCAAGAACGGCATCCTGGTGGGCCGCGTCGCCAGCGTGGAACTCGACGAGCGCGGCGGCGTGAGCGTGATGGCCGACATCGACTCCTACGTGCCGATCTACCGCGACGAGCAGCCGCGAATCGCCAGCACCCTGCTCGGCGACGCGGAGATCCAGCTCGTGCCGGGCACCATCCGCCCGCCCCGGCAGCGGCTCGGCAAAGACGAGACACTCTTGGGCGCCGTGTCGCGCGACCCCTTCGAGGTGTTCGCCACGCTCGAGCCGAAGATGGGCTCCGCGCTCGACTCGTTGGCCGAGGCCAGCGCCGCGGTCACGAAGCTCTCCAGCAACCTCGACAAGCTCCTCCTCGGTGACGACGACACCTTCGAGAAGATGGTCCGCAAGACCGAGTCGGCGCTCGACGCCTTCAGCCTGGCGATGGCCAACATCAACGACGTGATGGGCGACGCGAACGCGCGGGCCAAACTCAAGGAGACCCTCAACGGCCTGCCGGAGGTGATCGCCGACCTGCGCGCCACCGTGAAGGGCATCGGCACGACCGTGGACACGGCGGATCGCAACCTGCGGAACCTCGAGGGTCTCACCCGGCCGCTCGGAGAGCGGGGCGAGGGGATGGTGGCCCAGGTCAACCAGACGATCGGCCGCCTCGACGAGGTTCTCCAGCAGGCGGCCTTCTTCACCAAGGCGCTCAACGAGTCGCAGGGCACGCTCGGCAAGCTCGTCCGCGACCCCAAGGTCTACGACGACCTGGCTCAGGCGGCCGCCAACGTCAATGGCCTGACGAAGGAGTTGCGGCCGATCGTCAACGACGTCCGCGTGTTTGCCGACAAGATCGCCCGCCACCCGGAGCAACTCGGCGTCCGCGGCGCCCTCGACCGGCGGCCCGGACTGAAATAGTCGTCAGACGCCGGCCGGCAGGCTGATCTCCGCATCGAGAAGACGGAGGTATTCCGCGACCAGGTCGCCGTAGCGGGCCTTCACGTCGGCGGCGAGATGCTTGTAGCCGGCCACTCGGCCGCGGCATTTCGCCGCGCCGCAGCGGCACGGGCCGCCGAGGTGGGAGACCTCGTACTCGAACGTGTCGTAGTCCACCGTGATCTCCTCGCCGGCCGCGATCGGTCGCAAGGCCCGCAACTCGATCTGCTTCACGCCCGAGCGGATGACCATCCCGCAGTTCGGTTCGCACGAGTGGTTCACGAGCACCGCCACGCCGTCGGGCACGATGTGCATGTTGACGTCCACCTGGATGGTGTGCGGGGAACGCCTCTCGGCCTGCTCGCCCCACGTCCGGATGATCGTCTCGCCCAGCGCGATCGCTCGCACGGCCGCCACCCCCAGGCCGAGTCGGCCGCTCTTCACCGCCACCGGCTCGCCCGGCTGCGGCGCCCGCTCGCCGAGGCCGTGGGCCGCGGGACCGGCCATTTCGTCGAACGTCAGTTCCCGCAGCCGGCTGCCGTACCGCTCCGCGAGCCAGGGGATCGTCTGCTCGATCGTGTCGGGTTGGAGGAGGACGAGATCCCCCCGGGCGGCGGCATCGAGCACCTGCGCCGCGGCCTCGGCCCAGGTGCCGCCAGCCTCGATCGTCACCGGTCGATCCGCCGGCATGCCCGCGCGGATTCCCTCCGTGATCAGCCGCGTGATGTCACCCGGCTGCCGGCCACGGATGTAGGCGTCCTCGTAGATCACCACCCGCTCGAAGGTCTGGCCGAGGAGCCGCCCTTGGGCGAGGAGATCCTCGTCCCGCCGGTCGCCGGCCGCGGAGTAGACCGCGATCCGCCGCTCGTGCGGGAGCTTTTTCATCGCCAGGCAGATCTGCTCCAGGGAAGGGACGTTATGGCCGTAGTCCACCACGATGGAGGCCCCGTCGAGTTCGAGGAGGTTGAATCTCCCCGGCGAGCCCGCCGAGCCGCTGGAAAAGCTCTCCAGCCCCAGCCGTACGAGTTCCAGCGGCACGCCCAGCCGCCAGGCCGCAGCGGCACTGGCCAGTACGTTCTCCACCTGGAACGTGACGAGCCCGCGGTGCACCAGCGGCACCCGGTCGAGGTGGGCCAGTCGCGTCTCCCGCGGTCCGTCGCAGAGCACGATCCAGCCGTCCCGCAGCGTGGCCGCCAGTCCGCCCTGGGCGAGGTGCTCCACGATCACGGGATTGGCCGGATCGATGCCGAAGTACACCACCTGGCCCTTGCACCATTTCTTCATGTCAACGACGAGGGGATCGGCAGCGTTGAGCACCGCGGCACCGCTCGGCCGCACGGCCGCCACGATGGCCCCCTTTACCCAGGCGATCTGCTCGGGGGTCTCGATCTCGGCGATGCCCAGGTGATCGCCCGAGGCGATGTTGGTGACCACCGCCACGTCGCACTTGTCGAACCCGCAGCCCTCGCGGAGGATGCCACCGCGGGCGGTCTCGAACACCGCCGTGGTCACCGCGGGGTTGGCGAGCACGCGGCGGGCGCTCCGCGGGCCGCTGCAGTCGCCGGCGTCGATCATGCGGCCGCCGACCCACACGCCCTCGGTGCAGGTCATGCCCACCGTGCCGCCTCCCATCCCGGAGAGGTGGGCGATCAACCGCACGACGGTCGTCTTGCCGTTGGTGCCGGTGACGGCCGCCGTGGGAATGCGACCGTCGTCGCCCGGCGCGAACAGCGTGTCGATGATCGCGGCGCCCACGTCCCGCGGTGTGCCGACGGTCGGCTCCAGATGCATCCGCAGCCCCGGCGCGGCGTTGACCTCGATGACGACGCCGCGCTGCGCCTCCAGGGGCTGCGCGATGTCGACCGTCACCACGTCGATGCCGGCCACGTCGAGGCCGACGATCCGCGCCGCCTCCACCGCCCGGGCGGCCACCTCCGGGTGCACCCGGTCGGTGACGTCTTCGGACGTCCCGCCGGTGCTGAGGTTGGCGTTCTCCCGGAGCAGCACCACGCGGCCCGCCGCGGGGACGCTGTCCGGCGTCAGCCCCTGATCGGCCAGCACGCCCAGCGCGACCTCGTCGATCACGACCGGGCTCAAGGCCCCCGCATGGTCGGAGCAGCGGCGCGGATCCAGGTTGACCCGCTCGACCAGCTGCCGCACGGTCGCCGTGCCGTCGCCGATCACCTGCGGCGGATGCCGCCGCGCGGCGGCGACCATCGTGCCGCCCACCACGAGCACGCGGTAGTCGGCCCCGGGCACGAACCGCTCCACCACCACCTCGCGGCCACCGGCGGCGGCCAGGCTCCAGGCCTGCTCCACCTCCGCCCGCGAGGCGAGGTTCACCGACACGCCGCGTCCCTGGTTGCCATACCGGGGCTTGACCACGACCGGGGCCCCGATCTCCTCGGCCACCGCCCAAGCATCGGCGGCATCGGCCACCGGCCTGCCCTCCGGCACGGGCACGCCCGCCTCCGCCAGCAGCGCCCGGGTGAGATCCTTGTCCTGGGCGATCGTCTCGGCGATCGCCCCGGTCCGGTCCGTCTCCGCGGCGAGGATCCGCCGCTGCTTGGCCCCCTGCCCCAGCCGGACGAGCGATCCGGCGGTCAGCCTCGTGGCAGGGATGCCGCGGGCGTTCGCCGCCTCGACGATCGAGCGGGTGCTCGGGCCCAGTTGCACATCGAGCAGGAGTTTCCGCAGGCGGGCCACCTCCGCAGCCACGTCGAACGGCGCGTCCTCGATGGCCGCCATCACGAGCCGTCGCGCGGTGTGCAGGCACTCGATCGCGAATGCCTCCTCCTTGTATTCGATCACGACCTTGTACACGCCGCGGGCTTTGGCCTCGCGGGCCCGGCCGTAGCCCACCGGCGTGCCGGCCAGGGTCTGCAGTTCCAGGGTCACGTGCTCGAGCACGTGCCCCATCCAGGTGCCGGTGCGGAGCCGCTCGAAGAATCCGCCCCGCTCCCCGATCGAGCAGCGGTGCTCGATCATGCTCGGCAGCCAGGCCATGATCCGGTCGTTGAAGCCGGGGATCGTGTGGGACGGGAAGTCCTCGAGCCGGCCGAGATCGACCCAGGCTTCGAGACAGGGAAACGAGGCCCATTGATTCGGGCCGCGAAGAACCTTGAGTGACGTGATCTCCATGGAAGGATTTCGTGTTCTCGATTTAGACCGGTCGCAGACGCATGCGCGGGTCTGGTCGTGTGCGCCTCCTCCAGTCGCGGGACGACCCGACGATGTGGCCTGGAAGGGAGGTCGCACGGTTCACATCCGGAATGCCGGGGCGCGTCGCCTGGGCAAACCTGTCCGCGGGAGCGGACAGCCGTACGAACCCGGGAAGGCGGGCGGTCGTCAGGGCGGCGGTTGGCAGTCCGGGGCCGCGGGAGAGATGCCGACTGCCAGGCTGACGCCGGCGATCGGACGGAAGGACGAAAGGAGGGAGAAGCCTGTTACCGACAACCGACCGGCCAAGGTGGCCATGGGAGGAATGAGTTCCTACACCGCGGGGCCGGATTGCACCGCCGCACGCCACACGGACGCGCGTTCGCTTGCGGTACCCGTTCCTCGCGGCACCAAGATCCCGACGGCACCGGCGGTCGCTTCTCGCGATGCCGCCGACGCAGCGCACCACCCAACCGCCACGATCGCTCGTGGCAGGCCGCGTGGGACGATGGGAATAGTTTACGCCCCCGGATACCGGATGCGAATCTATTTCCACACCACCCTGTCGACTGCATATGGCGTGCCGGGCCGCACAGAAATCCCCACGCTTCTTTCGCCGGGCCGTAGAGCCCGCTCGCGGCCTAAAACCGCGGGCATTCATCATGACGCAGGGGGCAGGCAGGGGTGCCGAACCGGGGCGGGTGGAAAATTCGGGCTAGAAAATTTTCAAGTCCCGGCCGACAAACCCGGATCGGCGGGCCGACCGACACGGGCCGATCGCTAACCTAGGTATGTTCGGAGGGTGAAGCAAGTTTCTTGCGGAAAGCCCTGTCCGATGCCCCGCACCGGACCGCCATGGGCTTTTTCCCGGGATTTTCGCCGCACACGACCCCATGACAGCTCCTCCACCCGCCCGGTCTGGCACCGTTGAACCCGGCATCCCATGGGCTTCAGGCGTCACGCTCGCCGAGTCGGAAACGGTCCTGGCCACCTGTCGATTCGACCTCGACGGGCGGCTGCACTACACCGACGGCTGGATCGCACTCACCGACCGCCGGGTGATCGCCGACCAGCCGGCATCGGCCGACGGCCCCGTCCAGGCCGGCCCGCGCTCGTGGATGCTGGACGCCGACACGCACCTCGACGTGCGGATGCGGGCGGCCGTGGGGCGAATCGAACTCTTCAGGCAGGGCCGCGTCGTGGCCCGCTGGCTGTTCACGTCCGCGCGCTCGAAGGGCGTGCACGCGCTCGAGGACGCTTTCGACGCCCGGGCGGCGCTCTGGCGCACGGACGAGACGACGGCCGACGGTCCGGCCCCGCGCAGCCCGCCGCCCACGGAGCCGCCGACGCCCGAAGAGCCCCCGGCGGCGGTCTCCGGCCGCGGGGACGACGACTTCGCGCCCGCGGCCGGCGCCGGGTCCTGGCGGGCATTGCTCCGGGTGATCGCCTTCGCGAAGCCCCACGCCGGCATGGCGATCCTCGGCGGCGTGCTCTCCCTGGCGAGCACGTCGGCGGCCCTCGTGCCGCCCTATTTGACGATGCCGCTGGTCGATCAGGTGCTCATCCCCCGACAGAACGGCGCCGCCGTGCCGTTCTCGCACGTCTGGTGGTACCTGGCCGGCCTCACGGCGGCGGCGTTCGCCGCCTGGCTGCTCTCCTGGGCGCAGACGTGGACGCTGGCCTGGGTGAGCGAGCGCATCGCCGCCGGCCTGCGGACCCGCACCTACGCCCACATGCAGTCGCTCTCGCTCGACTTCTTCCAGAGCAAGCGAACCGGCGACCTGATCTCACGGGTCGGCAGCGACACCGACAAGATCAACGTCTTCCTCTCGGTGAACCTCATCGAGTTCGCCTCGAACGTCATGCTCCTGGCGCTCACGGCCGTCGTGCTCGTGTGGCTCAACCCCACGCTGGCGCTGCTCACGCTCGTGCCTTTCCCGCTGGTCGTGTGGCTTGTGTACGCCGTCCGCGAGCGGCTGCGGCGGGGCTTCGCCCGGGCCAGCGTCGCCTGGGGCGACATGACGAGCGTGCTGGCGGACACGATCCCCGGCATCCGCGTGGTCAAGGCCTTTGCCCAAGAGTCGCGGGAGATCGATCGCTTCGTCGCCGCGAACGATCGCGTGCTCGACGCCAACGACCGCGTCAACGTGATCTGGTCGTTCTGCGGGCCGCTTTTCGCGCTGTTCAGCGAGGTCGGGCTGCTCGTGGTCTGGGCCGCGGGCGCCTGGCTCGTGTTCGGCGGTTCCGTGACGGTCGGCGGTCTGACCGCGTTCCTCGCCTACATCGCCCGCTTCTACGGCCGCGTCGAGTCGATGATCCGCATGGTGCCGGCGACGCAGCGGGCCGCCGCCAGCGCCCAGCGGATCTTCGAGATCCTCGACTGCCGGCCGACGGTGGCGGAGGCCGCGCGGCCGGTGCGGCCGGGCCGCATCGCCGGGCGGATCGAGATCGCGGACGTCCACTTCCGCTATGGCGCCCGCGAGGTGCTCCACGGCGTGAACCTCGTGATCGAGCCCGGCGAGATGATCGGCCTCGTGGGCACCAGCGGCTCCGGCAAATCCACGCTCGCCAACCTGATCTGCCGATTCTACGACCCCTCGAGCGGCGTCATCCGCATCGACGGCGTCGATCTCCGCGAAGTGTCGATCGCCGACTACCACCGCAACCTCGGCTGCGTGCTCCAGGAGCCGTTCCTGTTCTTCGGAACGATCGCCGAGAACATCGCCTACGGCCGGCCGGACGCCTCCCGGGAGCGGATCGTGGAGGCGGCCCGGGCCGCCGGCGCCCACGAGTTCATCCTCGCCCAGCCGCTGGCCTACGACACGCGGGTCGGCGAACGGGGCGGCTCGCTCTCCGGAGGCGAGCGGCAGCGGCTGTCGATCGCCCGGGCCCTGCTGGTCGATCCCCGGATCCTCGTCCTCGACGAGGCCACCTCCGCCGTGGACGTGGAGACGGAGTCCGTGATCCAGGCCGCGATCGACCGGCTGGTCGTCGGCCGCACGACGATCGCCATCGCGCATCGGCTCTCGACGCTCCGGCGGGCCAACAGGCTGGTGGTGCTCGAGGCGGGCCGGATCGTCGAGATCGGCACCCACGACGAGCTCCTGGCCGCCGACAACGCCTACGCGCGGCTGTACCGCGCCCAGCTCAAGGCGACCGAGGAGGCCGCGGCGGCCACGACCTGAACCCCGAGTCCCGATGCCCATGACACGCGACGAGCCGACCGACGTCCAGCGAGCCGAGGCGCCCGCCGGCTGGGTGCTGGAGCGGCACGCCCACGGCCGACTCGTATTCCACGACGCGGCCGGCAAGCGGCACGACGGTGTGGACGTGATCCGCGCGTTTCCCGTGTCGGCGGCCGATGGGCCGGTGGCGATCGTCGGCGCAGACGGCGGCGAGCTCGCCTGGGTCGCCGCGCTGGCAGCCATCGGGCCGCGGCTGCGGCAGCTCCTCGAACGCGAGCTCGCGGAGCGCGAGTTCCTGCCCGTGATCGAGCGGATCGCGACGATCTCCGACGGCGAGCCCGCCGAGTGGTTCGTGCAGACCGACCGCGGGCCGCATCGCTTCAAGGTGGCCCACGCCGACGACGTGGTCCGCCAGGCGGACGGCGTGGTGTTCATCACCGACACCGACGGCGTGCGGTACATGGTGCCGGCTTTCGACGCCCTCGATGCCGAGAGTCGCCGGCTCCTCGACAGCGTCGAGTGAGGCCCGCAGACCGCCCCGTTTGCGCAGGCCACGGCCGCCCGCCGGACCGGCCTTTCCCGCGACCGTAAGATGGATCGGTTGCACGGCTCGTGCGGGCCGGATGGGCTTTTTTCCGGGGAAAAACCCGGATTTTTCCTCAGCGCACCGCTTGTGGGCCGCGTAAACCGGATTAGTCTCGAAGGGTCTTTTCAGGAGAGTACCTATGACCCGCTTCGGCGTCTTCTCGCGCTCGGGCACCCTGCGGCGACTGCAGGCCGTCGCCTCCGCCGTCCTCGTCGTCGCCCCGCAGCCGCTGGCCTTGTCGGCCGCCGGCATGCGGACCGCCCGCGCCGAATGTGGCTGCGGCCCGGCGGCCGTCGCCGTCCCCACCCAGACCTACCGCCTCGATTACCAGACCGTCTACGACGAGCGGCAGGTCACCGCCACCAAAGTGTCGTACGAGACCGTGTACGACACGAAGACCTACACCGTGCAGAAGCCGGTATGGGAGACCCAGACCCAGGAACGGCGGTACGCCGTCCAGCGTCCCGTCTGGGAGACGCAAACCCGCGAGGAGCGGTACACGGTCATGAAGCCCGTCTACGAGACGGTGGTCGAGGACCGTAGCTACGACGTCACCCGCGACGTCGTCGAGACGGCGACTCGCGAGGAGCAGTACACCGTCATGAAGCCCGTCTACGAGACGGTCATGCAGCAGCAGGTGCAGACGGTCCGCAAGCCGGTTTACGAGACGAGCGAGCGGGAGCAGGCCTACACCGTCACCGAGCCGGTGACGCAGGTGCGGACCGCCTACTCGGTCGGGAGCCAGGCCGTGGACACCGTGACGCCCGTCGTCACGCCCGGGACCACGGCCCTCGGCTGGGCGCCCGGCGGCTGGGCGGTCGATCCCGCCACGGGCCTCGCCGTCTGGCAGCGGGGCGGTTACCAGTGGCTGATGACGCCCGGCACGGTCGTGAACCAGGTCAACCGGGTCTACCAGCCGACCTACACGCCGGTGCAGGTTCCGGAAACCACCTACGTCAACCGCATCGTCACCCAGAAGGTGCCCGTGCAGACCGTCCGCTACGTGGACGAGCAGCTGGTCACCCAAGTGCCCGTCCAGTCGATGAAGATGGTCGCTGAGACCGCCGTCCGCCAGGTGCCCGTGCAGACCGTCCGCAAGGTGGTCGAACGGGTCGAGAACAAGGTTCCCGTGCAGGTCATGAAGATGGTGCCGGAGGAACAGGTGCGGCAGGTCGCCTACCAGGTGTGCAAGTTCGTCACCGAGGAGAAGGTGGAACCCGTGCAGGTGCAGGTGATGAAGTACGTCACCGAGGAGCGGACCATGCAGGTGCCGCGGGTCGTCCAAAAGCAGACGCCCTACACCTACACCGTCCGCTCACCACGGGTCGTCGTCACGAAGGTGCCGCTCGATCCGTGCGGCAATCCGATCACTGCCGCCGCACCGACGGCGGCCCGGCCCGCCACCCCGGCGCCGGCCGCGACCGCGGTGCCGGCATCGGAGGCCGGGCCCATGAAGACGTTCAGCAGCGACAAGCCGGCCGCCGCACCGCAGCCGGCCTCGGGCTGGGGGGCTTCGCGCCTGCCGCACGTCGATCCGGATGCGAAGGCCGAGGCCGGGGCCGCGTACCGGGCCGAGAAGCCCGCGGGCGACGTCGCGGCTCCGGCGTTGCGGAAGATCGAGGCGATTCCGGCGCCGGCCGCCAAGGAACCCACGGCCCTCGCGCCCGAGCCGCAGCCCACGGTGGCGCCGACCGGCCCGAGCGTCTTCCCTCCGCCGCCTGCCGCGGACACCCGCGACGTTCCGGCCGCCAAGACCTCGGGGCGAATCCCGACCCCCGCGACGGCGGCCGCATCCGGCCACACGACCTGACCTGTTCGGGTGATCGTGCTACCGTGACCGCGGCGTCCGGCGGGATATCCCGGGTCCGACGGCGTGCCGGGCCGACATCGTTGAGGGAGCGAGCCCGGGGTATTCTCGTGTCGGAGGCCACTGCCGTGTACCCGCTTGTCCGGCTGCTCGTCCTGTGCACGATCGCTTTCGCGGCCTGCGGGACTGGTCCCGTCTCCGCGGGCGAGCCGCTGCGGGCGCTACTCGTCGACGGCCAGAACAATCACAGCGACTGGCCGCAGACCAGCCGCATGATGAAGAAATATCTGCAAGACACCGGGCTGTTTCGCGTCGACGCCAGGACACACGCCCCGCAGGGCGAGGATCCGACCTTCGCTCCCCGCTTCGCCGACTACGCCGTCGTGGTCAGCAATTTCGGTCACAAGGCGGCCTCGTGGCCGGCCGCGACCCGCACCGCCCTCGAGGAGTTCGTCCGCGGAGGCGGCGGGCTGGTGGTCGTCCACGCCGCCGACAATTCGTTTCCCGACTGGCCCGCCTGGAACGAGATGATCGGGCTCGGCGGCTGGGGCGGCCGCGACGAGCGGAGCGGGCCCTACGTCTACTACACCGACGAGGGCAGACTCGTCCGCGACGAGCGGCCCGGCCCCGGCGGCGGCCACGGCCCGCAGGCGGAGTTCCCGATCGTGGTCCGCGACGGCTCGCACCCCATCACCCAGGGCATGCCGGCCCGGTGGATGCATGCCAAGGACGAGCTCTACGACAGCCTCCGCGGCCCAGCCGTCAACATGCGGGTGTTGGCGACGGCCCACAGCCCGAAGAGCGGGCGGCACGAGCCGATGATCATGACGATCGAGTACGGCAAGGGCCGCGTCTTCCACACGCCGCTGGGCCACGCCCCGTACTCGCAGGAGTGCGTCGGCTTCATCACGACCTTCCAGCGGGGCAGCGAGTGGGCTGCGACGGGCACGGTGACGCTGCCGATACCCGACGACTTCCCACGGGACGAAAGCCGGAGCCGCAAATTCGCCGAGTGAGCGGCGGCGATTGGCAGGGTCGGGCGCGGGGAGTACATTCCCGCGATCCAGCTTCGCCTTCTCGGACCGTCATGCTCATGGCTGGCAAGGTCACGGACGACCGCCTTCTCCGCCCGCAGCAGCCCAGCGGTGGCTCGGCGTCCCAAGCACTCCCCGTCGCGGACGAGCTCGCGGGGCTGCCGGGCGTCCACAGGCTGCATTCCGCCGCGATGATGGCCGAGTTACTCGGCGTGCCGGCGGCGGCCTTGCGGCACTGGGTGCGCGGCGGCCTGCTCGCGCCCGTGCGTCGCTCCGGCGCGCTCGAGTGGTTCGACTTCCCGCAGCTCGTGGTGGGCCGCCATCTCGCCCGGCTCCTCGCCGGCGGCCTGTCGCTGCGCGAGATCGACGCGAAACTGGCCGGCCTCGCGCCGGGGGGCGCGACCGAGGCGGCCCGCGTCGCCGAGCGGATCGTGACCGACGGCCGGCGGTTGAGCATCCGCGACGGCGAGCGGCTGCTCGGTGCCGGCGGGCAGATGCAGTTCTCCTTCTACACCGATCCTCTGCACGGCCCGGATCGACCCCGCGGCGGCCAGCCGGCGATCCTGCCGGGCTGGCCGCCGCACGGCTGCCCGGAGCCGTTGGCCGGCGGCGGCCCCGTGCCGGACACCGACGAGGCGGCCGAGATCCTCGACCTCGCCGATGACCTGGAGGCCGCTGGGGAGTTCGCCGAGGCCGCGGAGGCTCTGCGGGCCGTGCTCCAGGCGCAGGGCCCGACCGCGCCGGTGATGTTCATGCTCGCCGAGTTGCTCTATCGGGCCGGCGACCTGGCCGCGGCCCGCGAGCGGTATTACGCCACGATCGAGATCGACTCCGACCACCTGCAGGCGCGGGCCAGCCTCGGGTGCCTGCTCCTGGAACTGGGCGAGCACGAACTGGCGCTGGCGGCTCTCGAGGGCGTCCTCCGACAGGAGCCCGAGTTCGCCGACGCCCATTGGCACGTCGCCGCCGTGCTCACCGCGCTGGGACGCGAGGCCGAGGCGCGGCACCATCTGCGAACGTTTCTCACCCTGGCGCCCGACAGCCCGTGGGCCGCGGCGGCCCGCGAGCGCATCCGCTGACGCGACATCCGGAGACGCAGGCATGGCGGACGCCGATCCGGACATCCACCGGCTCGTGACTCGGCTGGGCGCAGATGACGCGGCCGTGCGGGCCGACGCCGCGGAACATTTGTGCCGTGCCGGAGCGGCGGCGGCGGTGGCCGCCGTCGCGCTGGTGCGGGCCTGTGCCGACACCAATGACCAGGTCCGCGAATGGTCGGTCGCGGCGCTCGAGGATCTCGGCCGGCCGCCGCCGGGATCGGCGGCCCCGCTGGCCGAACTCGCGGCCGGCACCGACCCGCTCGCGGCCTATTGGGCGATCACCCTTCTGGGGCGGTCTGGGCAGGATGCGGCACTGGCGGTGCCCACGTTGGCCGCGTGCCTCGGGGCGGATGATCCGGCCGTCGCCGCACGCGCCGCGTGGGCACTGGCGAAGATGGGGCCGGCAGCCGTCGCGGCCCGTGACCGGCTCGCTGAGGCTGCCCGGGCCGCGAATCCGCGGCTGGCCCGCCTGGCCCGCGAGGCGATCGCCGTCATCGGCGGCTGATTCCCGGCCGATTCCGAGGCGGTGAAACGGTCGATACCAGGAGGGTGTCGGCCCCTTGCTCCAGTGCGTCGCCGTGGAAAGCCGCCCGCTGGCCGCTGGCCGCTGTCGCGGCGGCCTGCCTGCTGGCCTGCACCGCGACAGCCCGGGCCCAACAGCCGGCCGGCGGCGTGCCGAAGCCGGCGAACGCGATTCTCGTGGCCAGCTTCAACATCCAGGTGTTCGGCGAGTCGAAGCTGTCGAAGCCGCAGGTCGTCGAGGTGCTCGCCAGGGTGGTCCGCAACTTCGACATCGTGGCGATCCAGGAGGTGCGGGCGAAATCGGACGAGATCCTGCCGGCCTTCGTGCGGGCCGTGAACGCCGACGGCAGCCGCTACCAGCACGTGATCGGCCCCCGCGAGGGCCGCACGTCGAGCAAGGAGCAATACGCCTTCGTCTACGACACCACTCGCATCGAGGTCGATCCGTCGTCCCTGGGCGTGTTCCCCGATCCGCAGGGGAGGATGCACCGGCCGCCGATGCACGCCCGCTTCCGCACCCGCGTCATTCCCGCCGAGTTGGCCTTCACCTTCTGGCTGGTGAACATCCACACCGACCCCGACGAGGTGCCGCAGGAACTCGACGCGCTCGCGGGCGTATTCCAGGCGATGCAGGCCGCTCGGCCGGACGAGGACGACGTGATCCTGCTCGGCGACTTGAACGCCGGTCCCCCGGAGTTCGGCTCCTTCCGCCGCATCCCGGGGATCGGCTGGGCCGTCGCGGGGACGACGACGAACACCCGGCGGACGAAGACCTACGACAACCTCGTTTTCGCCCAGCCGGCGACCGGCGAGTATCTCGGTCACGCGGGCGTGCTCGACCTACAGAACTCGTACGGGCTCTCGCCGGACCAGGCCCTCGAGGTCTCGGATCACTGCCCGGTGTGGGCCGCGTTCTATCCGGCCGAGGCCCGACCGCAGGGCCTGCCCGCGATGGCCGGCCAGCCGCCGGTTCGCCGCTAATCTCGAGCCCGCGACGCCCTCCGCCTCAACAGCGCCAATTCGGCGGTCAGGCCCGGCCCGAAGGCCATCGCCAGGCACGGCCCGGGCGCCGTCGGGAGCATGCGGTCGAGGATGAACAGAATCGTCGCGCTCGACATGTTGCCGTGCGCGGCGAGCACCTCGTGCGACGCGGCCAGCGCGGTTTCGTCGAGGCCGAGCGCGTCGCGGACGTTGGCGAGCACCCGGGGGCCGCCCGGATGCACGGCCCAGGCGGGGACGGTGGCGGCGTCCAGGCCGGCGTCGGCCAGCGCCGCCGACACCAAGCCCCCGATCTCGCGGCGGATGATCCCCGGCACCCGCGCCGAGAGGCTCATCTCGAACCCGTGATCGCCGATCACCCAGCCCATCTCGGCCGTCGATTCGGGGAGGAGCCGCGACCACTGGCGGTCGAGATGCCAAGCGGCGGCGCCGGCCAGCGGATGGTCGGCGCCGACGCCCACGAGTGCCGCGGCCCCGTCGGCGAAGATGCTGTTGGCCACGACGGCGTCGCTGCGACTGCCGTATTGAAAGTGCAGACTGCACAGTTCGACGCACACCACGAGCACCACCGCGGAGGCGTGGGCGGTCGCGAATGCCTCGGCCACCCGCAGGGCATTGAAGGCTCCGTGACAGCCCATGAAGCCCACGTGTGTCCGGCTCACGTCCGCCGACAGCCCGAGCCCGCGGACGATGTCGAGATCGACACCCGGATTGGCGAACCCCGTGCACGAGCAGGTGACCAGATGCGTGACGTCGGCAGCTTCCACGCCGCAGGCGGCGAGGGCGTTCCCGGCGGCAGTCCGGGCGAGCGGGCCGGCCTCCGCGGCATAGCGGGCCATGCGGACGGCCGTCGACGGGCCGCCGCCCGCGACCGCAGCGGCCGGCGGGAAGAAGCTTTGGGCGAATGGCTTCCCCGCCGGGTCCTCGAGCAACACCGACCCGCGGGCGCGAATGCGGGTCTGACGGTAAATCGCCGACAGCGTTCGTTCACGACCGGGCACCGCATTGGCGAAGCTCGCGGCGAGATCCGCAGCGGCGGCCTGCGGGATCTCCCGCGCCGGGGTCGCCGTGCCGATGCCGAGAATCGCCAGGCTCACGCGGCACCTCCCACAGAAGCGCGATCGCCGGCGTGACCACCCGTCACCACCGGCACGGCGAGCCGCGCAGCCCACGGCGCGAGCTTCGCGGCCCGCACGGCGAGATTCATGATCCCGGGTCGTCGCACCGCAGCCGCCACCCGGCGACAGCGGGCATGGCGCGGCCGGAAGTGCCCGGCGTGCGCGGCTGCATACCTCCCGGCCGCGACGGGGGCGGGCTCGAGTTCACCGCGTCCTGCGGCGCACAGCGCATCCGCGGCCAGCCGCGCGGCGCCGAGGGCCCAGCCCATGCCTTCGCCCGTGAACGGCTCCACATAGCCGGCGGCGTCGCCGACCCGCCAGACGTTGCGCGCCGCCCCGACGACGAGCGGCGCGGAGCGGGTCAGCGCCGGTGTGGCTCGAATGGCGACCGTGTCGAGGTCGCCGAGAGTCGCCCAGCCTCCGGCCGGGCCGCAGGCCTCGCCCACGATCCGGCGAAGCGTTGCGATCGGTCCGTCCGCCGCCAGGGCCTGCCGATCGACCGCGGCGGCCAAATCGATCCGACCGTCCTCGAGCCGGACCATGCCGCAATAGCCGCAGTCCGCGACCGCCATCAGCAGTTCACCGGGCGGCAGCGTGGCCACAGCGGCGGGAAGCACGGCCCCGATACCGATGCGACTGCCCGGCGTTACCGCAGCCGGCAGATCAAACGCCGCACCGCCGGGAAACCGCACACCGGCGCCCAGGCCCGTGGCGAGCAGAAGTCGCCGACACTCCAGGCGCATGGTGCGGCCGTCGGCCGCGCCCGTTCCACGGAGCGTCACGCGCACCAGCGGCTCATCGGCGGCATGCTCATCGATCGCCAAAGCGGCGGTTCCTGGGAGCCACTGCGCGCCTGCGGCGACGGCGGCTACGGCGAGTGTCGCATCGAGCGTCTCCCGCGAGAGTGTCGCCCCGCCCTGCACGTCGATGGCTGCCCGACGTCGCCCGGCGGCCACGTGAATGCGGTGCAACGGCACGGCCCGCGCGAGCGGGCTGCCCGCGGCGATCGCGAGGCGGCGGAGCTCCGTGATCGCCGCGGGCGCGAGGCAGCAGCCGCACAGCTTGCCGCGCGGCAGGGAGCCGCGATCGATGAGCAGCACCCGCAGCCCATGCCGCGCGAGTCGCAGGGCCGACGCCCCGCCGGCCGGTCCCGCGCCGACGACCACGGCATCCCAGCGGATTCCCGCGGCCGCGTCGATGGTCGTCGTGGCCGGCAGCGCGTTCATGCCGAGCCCTCGGCCGCGGCGGCGCGTCGCCAGGCGATCAGCACCCGTTCGGGCCAGGTGCGACGCACCACGGCGGCCGACAGTCCCGCCCGCGCGAGCAGCCCATGATACTCGGGGATCGTGCGGGCGGCCCGCACCGAGAGCGGTCCATCGACCCGGGCCACCCGCGATGACGTGAGCACGGTCGTGCCGATCACGGCCAGCGCCAGCCCGAGGCGACTGCGGATCAGGTCGGAGATCACGACGCCGACACGGGCGGACTGCGCCATGCTGCGGAGCAGCCCGACCGCCGCCGAGTCGTCGAGATGATGGAGAAACAGTGAACTGACGGCGACGTCGCACGGCGGACAGCCCGCCTGCAGCACGTCGTGGACGTGGAACGCCGCACCGCTGCGGTTCTTTTCGGCCGTGCGCCGGGCGCGGTCGATGGCCCGTGGGCTGATGTCGATGCCGACGACCTGGGGCCGCGCTGCGGCCACGGCCCGGGCCAGCCGCCGTTCCAGGGCGCTCGTCACGTCACCTCCACCGCACGCCACGTCCACGACCGTGAACGCGGCACCGTGCGGCGGCCGCATGGCGACGACCGACCTGGTCAGGCACGCGGCCGTTCGAGAAACGGCGTTGATGGTGGCCAGGGCCCCGAGGGCTGCCACATGATCGCCTGCGGCCAGCGCCGGGTCGTCCATGAGTTCCGGCTCCCGGGACGAGGGCAGCGACCAGGACGACATCGGCACGCTCGTCGCTGACGGGGGACGGATGAACCAGGACCGCGGCATTATACGGCGCTGACGGACGGTAAAGGGACGACACAAGCCAAAGACGCACAAGCCAAACAGCCAAATGACAGGCATCACAACGACCCTCGCGAGGATGGCGTGTGCATCCCATCAACTCCTCGCGCTTGATCCTTGCCCGTGCCCTCCGGAAGCCCCTCGCGGAAGCGAGGGGGTGACGCGATCCACTCCGTGGGCTTGCGGATCGCCTTCTCGCATGCCCCCGAAAATCGTGAACGCAACCCGTCACCTCCCGGCTTCCGCCGGGGGCTTCCGCGATCCTCGTCCCGCCCGATCACCGTTCCACCAACGGGGCCAATCGTGCGGCTCGAGCGCGATTGGTCGTTACACACCCTTTACGCCCCCTCGCCGCGTGCTGCCGTAGAGTGCCGGCAACGGTGCCTGCCGGAAACTCGAACAACGGGAGGATGATCATGCACGCACAAGGCAGCGCGGGATGGCGTGGGGTCGTGGCGGCGTTGCTGGCGGTGATGGTGGCAGAGGGGGCGTGGGCGGCGGAACCGGCCGAAGAAAATCCGCACGTTTGGCAATCGCATGTCACGAGCGTGGCGGTGTTCAAGAACGGGCTGGGGTTCTTCATGCGGCAGGGCAGCGTCGCCCTGCGCGACGGCTGGTGCGTGGCCGAGGCAGTGCCGCCCGCGGCTTTCGGCACCCTGGCGGTCTACTCCCACGGCCAAGACGAGGTCGTGGACGTGATCGGATCCGGGCCGGGGGAAACCGTCGAGTTCGACGGGGTCGACGCGGCCCAGGACCCGGCGGCGAAGCGGGCCCGCCTGGAGGCGGCCAAGGGGCTCAAGCTGCAGCTCGTCTACCTGCAGAAGGAAGCGGAGCGGACGGCCGCGGGGAAGCTGGTTTCGGTGGGTCCGGACTTCGTGGTGCTCGAAAGCGACGCCGGCAGCTTCGCCGTCCCGCTGGAGGGCATCCGCAAGATGCAGGTTCTGGAACTGCCGCTGCGGGTGCATGTCGCCGGCGAAGGCGAGAAACCGCCGGCCAACTCCACGCTGGGCATGGCGTACCTGCGGAAGGGCGTCACGTGGATTCCCGAGTACTCGCTGCAGGTGCTCGATGAGGAAACCGCGGAGCTCACCCTGCGCGCTACGCTGGTGAACGAAGCCGAAGACCTGGTGCACGCCGACGTGACTTTCGTCGTCGGCGTCCCGCATTTCCCGCACGTCGAGTATCTCGCTCCGGTGGCGGTCGGGCAGATGATCCGCACGATCGGCGCGGCCGTGGCGCCACGCGAGGTGATGGGCCAGATCGCGAACAGGGCCAGCATCGCGTACGAGCAGACGCGCGGCGCGGCCGTCGTCGAACAGCCCGCACCGCCCGCCGGCCGCGACGTGCAAGAGGCGGTCGGCAGCCTTCCGCAACTGGAAGGCGCCGGCAGCGCCGACTACACCGTCTACACCAGGAAAAACCTGACCGTGCGTCGCGGCGAGAAGGCGATCGTGACGCTGTTCGTGAAGAAGATCCGCTACGGCCATCTCTACCGCTGGTCCCCGCCCGGCATGCTCGATCACCGGCTCGTGCTGCACAACGATACCGACACGGCCTGGACCACCGGCCCCTGCCTGACAACCAGCGCGGGGCATCCTCTGAGCGCGGATCTGCTCAAGTACGTGCCGCGGAACGGCAAGGGCGAGCTTCCCGTCACGACGGCGATCAACGTCGCCACCGACCAGCAGGAACCCGAAGCCGACCGCAAGCTGAAGGCCCACGAGCCGGCCCACCAGTTCTGGGTGGATCTGGTCACGCTGGACGGCGAGCTGAGGGTGCGAAACTTCGAGAACAAGGCGATCGACTTGGTCATCGACCTGCCCGTGCCTGGCAGGCCGCTGGCCGCGTCGGACGGCGGCGCGCTGACGGTCAACACGACCAAGCTGCAGCTCCTGGAGCGTTCGGGAAGCATCCGCTGGACGATCCAGGTGCCGGCGGGAGAGATGCGGGCTGTCACCTATCGCTACGAGCGGTACGTGCCCTCGCGGTGATGCGGCGACACACAGACCAACGGACAAAAGGAAAA
>JBIPLS010000245.1:0-3114 GCA_044368305.1 Pirellulales bacterium | reverse complement strand
TCGCCAGGTCGCGGGGGCCGAGCCCGGACAAGAGCCCGCGGATTTCCCGGGTGGCACGGACCACGTCGTCCGTCGGCAGGTTGACGCCCAGCGGCCGCGTCGTGCGGACCTCGACCGGGCCGGCGTCAGCCGCGGAACCTTCGGGCACGCTCACCAGGCCCGTGACGCGATGCCGCGCGAGCCGCTCGGCGCCGAGCAGGCCGACGACCCCCGTCGCCAGGCCCGCGGCCGCTTTGCCGGCGCCCACGACCACGAGCCGATCGACCGCGTCGAGATCGATCGCGGGAGGCGGCGGCGACCCGGCGCATACGAGCCGGCCGTCCGCCACGGCCAGCCGCCGGGCCACGAGCGGCGCCGGAGCCACCGCGGCGATCGCGGCCGCTCGCATCGCCGCCGCATCGGCCCGGAGCCGCGCCGCTTCAGCCATCGGCCGTGTCCCCGTGACGCGGGAACTGCTTGGGATCGAACCGCGACAGGTCGATGCCGCCGCGGCCTTCCTCCTCCAGGAGCTTCACCCGCATCTCCAGCCGCTCGAGCCGGCGGGCGAGCAGCGCCGGTGACTCCGCAGCGGGGCCCGGGTTCTTGATCCGTGGTATGGCCGGATAGCCGAGCTGTCGCTGCAGTGCCGCGAAGAAGAACAGCGGATCCTTGCCGCGATTGGCCCGGGCGATGCGGCCCTCCTTCTCGCCGAACAGGATCGGCCGGTCGGGCTCCGGGCCGGTGCGGCCGGCCAGGAGGGCGTCCCGCTTCTCCAGTCGCCAGTACTCCGGGCTCCGGACATACACCAGGTCGGCCAGGTCGATGAGCCCCACCTGCCGCGACACCGTCTCGATCCAGTGCTTCCAGTCGGCGGAAAAGATGTCGTCAACGGCGATGGCCGCCAGGCCGTGGCCGTAGTCGAGGCGGTTGCGCGACAGGCACTCGAAGCGGTAGAAGAACAGCCCCTGCGGCGTGGCCCCCTCGGCGCGGTAGGCCGCCTCGCGCTCCAGGATCGAGAGCGCGGTGCGGATGTCGAACCGGCCCGTCTCTTCCTCCGCCTGCCGCATGACGAAGGTCTGGAAGGCGGTGAAGTAGTGCGGCAGCCGCGACATGGCGGTGGAGAGCGTGCCCACGAGCTTGAGTTCGCCCACGAGGTAGTCGAGCGCCATCGGCAGCTTCGAGGTCGCCAGCACCTCCTGGCCGATCGCCACGAGCGCCTCCTGGGCCGCGATTCCCGCGGCGATCCGCTCGGCGAACGACCGGAACAGGTATGCCTGTTCGATGCATTCCTCACGGTCGAGCATGGGCGGATCCCGGTGGCGGGGGGTGGGGCCGACGATCCGCGGGCCGGAGCGTCGGCCGAACGGGTTTCCATCCTATAATCCAGGAGACCGATGCCCGAGGCGGCGTCGTTTTCCCGGGGACGCCGTTCCGATGCCGACGCGATTTTCCACGATCGAGGCCGCTGGCGCGGCGATCCGCGGCGGGCGGGTGGTGATCGTCGTCGACGCCGAAGACCGCGAGAACGAGGGCGACTTCGTGTGCGCCGCGGAGATGGCGACGCCCGAGATCGTGAACTTCATGATCCGCCAGGGCCGCGGCCAGGTCTGCATGCCGATCCTGCCCGACGTCGCCCGGCGGCTCGAACTGCCGATGATGGTGGAGGCCAACTCCACGCCGCTGGGCACGGCGTTCACCGTGCCGGTCGATCACAAGACCGCCCGCACGGGGATCACCGCCGCCGAGCGGGCCGCCGCCATCGCCGCCATTCTCGACCCCGCCACCAAGCCCACCGACCTCGTGCGGCCCGGCCACCTGTTTCCGCTCGTGGCCAAGGAAGGGGGCGTGCTCCGCCGCGCCGGCCACACCGAGGCCGCGGTGGATCTCGCCCGCATGGCCGGGCTCGCCCCCGCCGGCGTGCTCTGCGAAATCCTCGACGACGCGGGCAACCGGGCCGACCGCGAGGCGCTGTTCGCGATCGCCGAAGAGCACGGGCTGGAGATCATCTCGATCGAGCAGTTGATCCGCCATCGCCGGACCCGCGAAAAACTCGTCGAGCGGATCGCGGAAGCCGACCTGCCGACGAAGTGGGGCCGGTTTCGCATCATCGCCTACGGCGTGAAGTTCGAGGCCCAGCAGCCGCTCGTGCTGGTGCTCGGTGACGTGGCCGCCGCCCGCGACCCGCTCGTGCGGCTTCACTCCTCCTGCTTCACCGGCGACCTCCTCGACAGCCTGCGGTGCGACTGCGGCGACCAGCTCCATCTGGCGCTCGAGATGATCGCCCGCGAAGGGGCCGGGGTGCTCGTCTACCTGCCCCAGGAGGGCCGCGGCATCGGCCTGGTGGAGAAGATCAGGGCCTACCAGCTCCAGGACCAGGGCCTGGACACCGTGGAGGCGAATCTCGCCCTCGGCTACAAGGCCGACTCCCGCGACTACGGGATCGGCATCCAGCTCCTCAAGGACCTGGGCCTGCGGCGGGTGCGGCTGCTGACCAACAATCCCAAGAAGACGGACGCCTTCATCTACGGCGGCTTCGAGCTGGAGGTGGTCGATCAGGTGCCGATCCTGCCGCCCGTGAACGAGTTCAACGAGCGGTATCTGGCGACGAAGCGCGAGAAGCTCGGCCACCGGTTCCCCGGCTGAGCGTGGCGGTTGACCCGGCGGCGCGCGGCCCCGTAGCATCGCGGTTCGCTCGTTCCGCACAGGGAGGCCCGCATGACGCACCGCACGGGATCGGCCATCCTCGGCATCGCCTGCTGCCTGGCCGCCGTCGGCTGCGGCGGCCGCACGGCCGAGCGGGCGGAATCGTCGCAGCCGCCGGCCTCGGCCACCGCCCCGCCGGCCGGGCCGGCAGCCGAGCAGCCCGCCGCCGCGGGCCCCTTCGTGCCGCCGGCGCTGGACGCGCTCGACCGCGATGCGAAATGGATCGACCGCCCGGTTCGCGACGGGCTCGCCATGCTGCGGGAGGAGCAGCGCGGCCAGCCCGTGCCCTGCACCGCGGCCGAGGCGCTGGCGCTCACGAACGACTCCGCCGCCGCCAACGCCAAGATCCTCGCGGCTCTCGGCCGCCTGCCGGAGCCCAGACAGGCCGACACCGGGGCCCGCATCGAGCGGCACATCGCCGCCGACGTCGGC
>JBIPLS010000008.1:0-32836 GCA_044368305.1 Pirellulales bacterium | reverse complement strand
AAAGACATTCGACGCAAGCATCAACACACCCTTTCGCGCCCGTAGCTCAGCCGGATAGAGCATGGGATTTCTAATCCCAGGGTCGGTGGTTCGAGTCCACCCGGGCGTACTTGTGAGACTGGCGGGCACGAGGCCCGCCCGAAGTCAGGCACCGCCAGGTGCCCGAGCGAGGTGAGCCCGGAGGGCGAAGCCTCGCCTGGCTCATCCCCGGTGGTTCGAGTCCACCCGGGCGTACTTGTGAGACTGGCGGGCACGAGGCCCGCCCGAAGTCAGGCACCGCCAGGTGCCCGAGCGAGGTAAGCCCGGAGGGCGAAGCCTCGCCTGGCTCATCCCCGGTGGTTCGAGTCCACCCGGGCGTACTTGTGAGACTGGCGGGCACGAGGCCCGCCCGAAGTCAGGCACCGCCAGGTGCCCGAGCGAGGTAAGCCCGGAGGGCGAAGCCTCGCCTGGCTCATCCCCGGTGGTTCGAGCCCACCCTACCGCCGCTGCCGCTTCTGGAACTCCAAAAATCCTTCGGGCAACGCGAAATCGTCGCTCGGACTGCCGTCAGGTTCGGGAATCATTTCCAGTGTCTCGACGAGCGGAATCTCGATGTCTTCCTTGGCGACCAGGGCCGCCAAGGCCTTCGGGGAGATTCGCTTCAGACGCGGGATCGCGAGTCGCCCCCGGGCGGTCGCCAAAATCGTGGCGATTTCGACCGCGTCGGCGGTCTCGATGGCGGACAGTACCCACAACGAAACCAGCGAGTTTCCGCGTGCGCACGTGCATACCAGACGCGCCTTGTCTGGATCGAGCGGCATGCCGCCGCCCAGCCGCTGGCAGAACGTGCCAAGGTAGAGATTGTCGCCCTTGAACTCGGTGAGGGCGGCGACGACTTCCGGCTCGAACGTCGTCAGGCCGTTGAGCCACAGTTCCCGCCCCGCGAAACCCGCCAGAGCCCGGGCCGCATCCGCGGAGAGCGTCGTCAGACGGTTGAGCTGCAGCTGGCCCCCCTGGAACGTGGCGAGAGCCTCGGCCGCATCCGGGGACAGCGTCGCCACGCGGTTGAGCAGCAGCGTTTGGCCCTTGAACGCCGCCAGGCCCCGGGCGACGTCGGCCGAAAGCTCCCGCAACCCGTCGAGATGCAGCACGGCCCCCCGGTACTTGGCCAGCGACTCGGCGGCGGCGGCGGACAGCGTTCCCAGTCCGTCGAGCCACAGTTCCTGGCCCTCGAAGGCGGCGATCGCCTCCGCCGCTTCCGCGGAAAGCTCCGTCATCCGGGGCAACCGCCCGTCCCAAGCCTTGCAGCTCGCCAAAGCGGCGAGGGTGGCGGCGGACGGGGCCTTCAGCCCGGCGAGCCGCAGCGAGCCGGCCCACCGCCGGCCATCCCAGCCACCCGGCCGCACCGCGAGTTCCCGGGCGGCTTCCGGGGCGATCGTGGTCAGCCCGTCGAGCACCAAGACCTCGCCGCGGAACGCCGCCAACTCCCGGGCAGCCTCCGGAGTCAGCGCCTGCAACGCGCCGAAGTACAGGCCGTGTCCGGCGAACTTCGCCAGCTCGCGGGCCGTGTCGGCCGACAGCGCGGTCATACCCTTGAAAGCCAGGCTCTGCCCCTTGAAGCCCGCCAACGCCTCCGCGGCCTCGGCGGAAAGAGTCTCGACGCGATCGAAGGCCAGGCTTTTGCCCTGGAACCGTGCCAGCGCTACCGCCACGTCGGCCGGCATTGCGTCGAGTCGCGGAAGCGCCAACAGGCTGCCCTGGAATTTCGCGAGCGCCCCGGCGGTATCGGCCGAGATGCTGGTGAGTCCGGGCAATTCGAGCCGCTGTCCAAGGAACTCCGCCAGTCCCGCGGCGACATCGGCGGAGACCTCCGTGATCCGGGGAATGTAGCCACTCCATGTGTTCGATCGGGCAAGTTGTCTGGCCGCCTCGGCGGAAAGTGATGTCAACCCGTCGAGTTCGAGCTTGAGACCGTGGAACTCCGCCAGCGCCGCGGCGGCCTCCGGCGAGAGCGTGGACACGCCGTTCAGGAACAGCTCCCGCCCCTTGAAACCGGACAGACCACGGGCAGTGTCGGTGGAGAGTGTCTGCAAGCCGCTGAGATCCAACTTCGTTCCATCGAACTCCGCCAGCGCCCGCGCCGCGTCCGCGGAGAGTTCCTTCAGTTGGCGAAAGGAAAAGCTGCCTGCCTCGAATTGGGCAATCCACGCGGCCGTCTCGGCGGAGAGCGTGGACAGGCCGGCAAGCGACACATCCCCCCGAAACTTCGCGAGGGCCTCGGCGGCCTCGGGGGTCAGTTCCGTCAGGCCGTCGAGAAACAATCCCTGCCCCTGAAACTCGGCGAGGCCGGCGGCCGCGGCGGCGGAGAGCGTCCGCAGGCTCTTGAGCCTCAACTGCGCCGCCTTGGAGCCGGCGAGAACCTTGGCCGCGTCGGCGGACAGCGTCGTCAGGTCGTTGAGAGCGAGGATTGGGCCTTCGGCCTTTTCCACGAGTTCCCTCGCGTCCTCCGGCGTGAGCGACTGGCTGCTGACCGCGTCCGGCGGGGCGTCCGCCGCCAGCCCGCGGGACGGGGCGGGCAGCGTCATCACGCCGAGAGCGATCCATGCCAGAAGCAGCCCGCGATTCGATGGTCTCATGAAGGGCAGGCTCGTGGAGGCGGGGGAGGGGCGGTACGGGAGGGCCACCGATGGCCCGCCGCCATCGACTTCGCACCGGCCCGCCCCGCGGATTCATCCTGGCCGCCGAGCGGACATTTTTTCGGAAAAAACGGGGCCGGATGCAAGCCGCGCCGGATCGTCCGCGGCTCGTCTGACACCATCCATCCGTGGTATCAAGCACACTGCCGGCGAGCGGGATCCTCGTCACCCCCCGGCCCGTCTCCGCCGCCCGCGGCGGCGGTCGCCACATGGAGCGATGGCGGGTATCCTGAACGGTCCGGAGATCGTCGGCTCGCGGCGGGCCATGGCGGTTTCTCCCGGCGGGCGAGGGGTCGCCTCATCCCGCTCGCCCCGTCCGCGACACGCGGCTGAATGACACCCCCGAAACGCTTCGCATCTCGCCATGACGATCTGCCTGCTGAAGTCGAAGATCCACCGTGCCTGTGTCACCGGAGCCTCCGTTGACTACGAGGGCAGTCTGACGATCGCCGCCGATCTCGCCGAGCGGGTCGGACTGCGGCGGTACGAGCGGATCCTCGTGGGCAACATGGCCAACGGCGAGCGATTCGAGACCTACGTGATCTACGGCCCGGCAGGCTCCGGCGTCATCGAACTCAACGGCGCGACGGCCTTGCTGGGCAAGCCCGGCGACAGGATCACGATCATGTCGTTCGCATGGCTGGACGCCGCCGCGGCCGCCGTCCACGAGCCGGCCGTGATCGTGCTCGACGGGGAAAATCGCGTCGCCCGCGGCTGACCCGGCAGGCCGGGGACTGTCCGTGGCCCGGGCAAGCCGGGCGGCCGCTGCCGGTGCCGCGGAAAAGGTCGGCTCGCCGGCCGCCGGCCGACCGAACGAACGGACACCCTTCGTCGCTTCGAGGCCCGCCGTGCCCGCACCGCGTCGCTCGCCCGCCCGGGCCCTGCCGGGCACCACCGCGGCCCTGCTCGTGGCCGTTGCCGCCGCGCTCGGCCGCGGGGAAGAGGCCGACCTCGGCACCGACCGCGACGCCTTCACACCCTCTACGCACACGGTCGCTGCCGGCGTGCTCTTGCACGAGGCCTCGTACGTCTACATCGACAACCTCCGAGGCCTGCCGACCAACAACTACCCCGAGTGGCTGCTCCGCATCGGGGCGACCGACTGGCTGGAGTGGCGGTTCGGCGTCAATTACGGCGTTGGCTCGCAGGGCAACGTCGTCACGAGCGTCGAGGTGGGTGAGGGCACGCTCCACGGCGGCACGCTCTACGAGACGAGCATCCTCTACGGCCTGAAGGTGAACGTTACGACCCAGCAAGGCTGGCGTCCCGAGAGTTGCTTCATTCTCGAGGCCACGACCCCGGCCTACGGCGACGTCTTCGGCACCTCCCCGGTCGCCACCGGTGTCGCGGGCTGGAAGCTGGACAACGGCTGCCGGCTCGATGCGGCCCTCCGCTACGCCTACGCGGAGGGGCTGGTGGACTGGTTCAGCCGCTGGACTCCATCGGTCGTGTTGCGGATGCCGGTCACCGACCGCTGGGAACTGCACGCCGAGTGGTTCGGCAACTACACGGCCGGCCTCGTCGACAACACGAGCCGGCCGTTCTTCAGCCCCGGCACCCACTACATGCTGACGAAGAACATGGAGATCGGCGTCCGCGTCGGCTGGGGGCTCGGCGGCGGCGGCGCCCCGTTCTTCTCCGACGCGGGCCTCGGTTGGCGGTGGTGAGGGCGGGCCCGGCTCGCCACCGACCTGGTCATGAAGACGCCGGCGCACGCCGGGGAATCGGGCGGCGTGCAGGTCACGCGTGGATCGCGTGGCCATCCACGGCCAGGGCCGCCTCCTTGAGGGCCTCCGGCAGCGTGGGATGGGCGTGGCAGACCCGCGCGATGTCCTCGGCCGTGGCGCCGAAGCTCATCGCCGCCGCGGCCTCGCCGATCAGGTCGCCGGCCGCGGGCCCGATGATGTGGATGCCGAGCACCCGATCGGTCGCGGCGTCGGCGAGCACCTTCACCTTGCCGGTGGTGTCGTTGATAGTGCGGGCCCGGCCGTTCGCCCGGAACGGGAACACGCCTTTCTTGTAGGCCACGCCGGCCTCCTTCAATTGCTCCTCGGTCTTGCCGATGGCGGCGATCTCCGGGTGCGTGAACACGACGGCCGGCACGAGGTCGTAGTCCACGTGTGACCAGCGGCCGGCGATCGCGTCGGCGCACGCCACGCCGTCCTCCTCGGCCTTGTGGGCGAGCATCGGCCCCGGGATGCAGTCGCCGATCGCCCACACCCCCGGCGCCGAGGTGCGAAAGCGGTCGTCCACGGGAATCCGGCCACCGCGGTCGGGCGTGATGCCCACCGTCTCCAATCCGATGCCCTCGGTCGCCGGCCGGCGGCCCGTGGCCGCCAGCACGCGGTCGCAGCGGATCGGCTCCCGGCCCGCGCACTCGACCACGCAGCCCGCCCCTTCGGCCCGAGCGCTGGTCACCTTGACGCCGAGGTGGATGTCAAGCCCCTGCTTCCTGAAGAGCGTCAGAGCCTCGGACGCGATCTCGGCGTCGATCCCGGTGAGGATCCGGTCGGCATATTCGAGCACCGTCACCTTCGCGCCCAGCCGCCGCCACACGCTGCCGAGTTCCAGGCCGATGTAACCGCCGCCGATCACCACGAGATGGGCAGGCACCGCCGCGAACGAGAGGGCCTCGGTGCTCGTGCCCACGAACGTCCCGTCGGCCTCGATGCCGGGCAGCACGACCGCCCGGCTACCCACGGCGAGGATCACAGTCGGCGCGTCGAGGCCGGTCTTCGCGCCATCGGCCGCCGTCACCTCCACCCGGCCTGGGCCCGCCAGCCGGCCTGTCCCGGCGATCCGCGTGATCTTGTTCTTCGCGAGCAGGGCCTCGATGCCCTTGGCGAGCGTAGAGACGACGTCCGCCTTCCGCTTCATCATCGCCGCGAGGTCGAGGGCCACACCCGACACCTGCACGCCGTGGAGTGCGAACTCGTGCTGGGCGAGTTCGAGCTTGTGGCTCGACTCCAGGAGCGCCTTCGACGGGATGCAGCCCACCCGCAGGCACGTGCCCCCGAGCTGCGGCTCCTTCTCCACGACGGCCACCTTCATCCCGAGCTGCGCCGCGCGGATCGCCGCCACGTAGCCCCCCGGGCCGCCGCCGATCACGATCAGGTCATGGTTCATGGAAGGCAATCTCGGTGGGTTCGGCATCGCGACACGCAGTTGGCATGGGCCTCGTCACTGGTTCGGATGGCAGGTCGAGCGGATCTCCGGCCCGGGTTCCCCCGGGGGCTTCATGCATGGCCATCAGACACAGCCCCTGAAGCCCGTCGCGCCAGCGGCGGGACTGCAGCGGTCGTGGTGGCCGCGGGGCGATGGCGCACGTCACCCTACACCTCGAGCATCAACCGGGTCGGGTCCTCGATCGTGTCCTTGATCCGCTTCAGGAACGTGACCGCCTCCCGGCCGTCCACGAGGCGGTGGTCGTAGGAGAGCGCGAGGTACATCATCGGCCGGATCACCACCTGTCCGTTCACCGCCATCGGCCGCTCCGTGATCGCGTGCAGCCCGAGGATTCCGCTCTGCGGCGGATTGATGATCGGCGTGGAGAGCATCGAGCCGTAGACGCCGCCGTTGGAGATCGTGAACGTGCCCCCCTGGAGTTCCTCGAGCTTGAGCTTGTTGTCGGCGGCCCGCCGGGCGAAGTCGCCGATCGTCTGCTCGATCTGGGCGAAGGAGAGCATCTCGGCGTTGCGGATCACCGGCACCACGAGCCCCTTGCCGCCCCCCACCGCGATGCCGATGTCGTAGTAGTCGCGGAACACGATGTGCGGGTCGCGATACTCGGCGTTCACCTGGGGCACCGCCCGCAACGCCTCGACCGCGGCCCGCACGAAGAACGACATGAAGCCGAGCTTCACGCCGTACCGCTCCTGGAACACGTCCTTGAACCTGGCCCGCAGGGCCATCACGGCCGACATGTCGACCTCGTTGAAGGTCGTGAGCAGCGCGGCCTGCTGCTGGGCCTCCACGAGCCGCTCCGCGATCCGGCGGCGGATCGGGCTGATGAGCACAGGCCGCTCCTGGCGGGAGCCGGCGACCGGCACGGGCTGGAGGACCGGTGGCGTTGGCCGCGTGGCCGGCGGCGACGCGGGAACGGACGGCCGGGCGGCCACGGCCGTCGCGGCGTCGGCCTTCGTCACCCGCCCGCCGGGGCCGGTGCCGGAAACGCCCGTCGGGGACACTCCCGCCTCGCCGAGGACCCGGGCCGCGGCCGGCATCACGCGGGGGCCGGCGGCCGGCTGCCCGGACCCGCCCGCGGGGCGGGTCGCGGCCCCGCCGGGCTGCGTCGGGGCCGGAGCGGCACCGGCCGCCGCCGGCTCCATGTAGCCGATCACCTCTCCGACGACCGCCTTCTCGCCGCTGGCCTTGAGGATCTTCGCCACGGTGCCGGCCGCGGGCGCCGGCAGCTCGACCGTCGCCTTGTCGCTCTCGATCTCGACGACCGGCTCGTCGAGCGCCACGCCGTCGCCCTCGCGCTTCTTCCAGGTGCCGATCACGACCTCCGTGATCGACTCGCCGACTTCGGGAACCTTGAGTTCGATTGCCATGGATGAAAGGGGGGGTGAGAGGAGTGCGGGACGGCGGCCGGTCCGCCACGAAGATCAACTGGTGAACGCGGCGCCGAGCAGCTCGTTCTGTTCGAGGTCGTGGCTCTTCTTCGAGCCGGTGGCGGGGCTCGCGGCGCTCTGCCGGCAGACCCCGGTGAACGGGAACCGGTCGAGGAGCCGGTCGCCGAAGTGGATGCGGAAGAATCGCCAGGCGCCCATGTTCTCCGGCTCATCCTGCACCCACACGGCGGGCGTGCCGGCCGCGAAGCCCGCCAGGGCCTCCTCGAGCGCCGCCTTGGGCAGCGGATAGAGCTGCTCCACGCGGACGATCGCCACGTCGCGACGCCCCAGCTCCTGCCGCCGCTTCTCCAGCTCGTAGGCCACCTTGCCGGAGCAGAGGAGGATGCGGCGGACGTCGCGGGCCGGCGTACCGCCGGCATCGACGAGCACCCGCTGGAAGCCGCCCTGCGCCAGGTCGTCGAGGCTGGAGACGCACTGCGGGTTCCGCAGCAGGCTCTTGGGCGTCATCACCACCAGCGGCTTCCGCCACGTCCGCAACACCTGCCGCCGCAGGCAGTGGAAGAGCTGGGCCGGCGTGGTCGGCTGCACGACCTGGATGTTGTCCTTGGCGCACAGCGACAGGAATCGCTCCAGCCGGGCACTCGAATGCTCCGGCCCCTGCCCCTCGAAGCCGTGCGGCAGGAGCATGACGATGCCGGAGAGGCGGTTCCACTTGTCCTCGGCGCTGACGATGAACTGGTCGATGACCACCTGGGCGACGTTGACGAAATCGCCGAACTGCGCCTCCCACATCACCAGGCCGTCCGGGCAGTCGAGGCTGTATCCGTACTCGAAGCCGAGCACGCCGGCCTCGGAGAGCGGGCTGTTGTAGATCTCGACCGGCGCCTGGTCGGGATCGAGATGCTCGAGCGAGCACCAGGTCTCGTCCGTGACCGCGTCGTGAATCACGGCGTGACGGTGGCTGAAGGTGCCGCGTTGGCTGTCCTGGCCCGAGAGCCGCACCCGCAGGCCCTGCGTGGCGAGGCTCGCCAGCGCCAAGGCCTCTCCGGCCGACCAGTCGAGCGGGGCGGCGCCGGCCGCCATCTGCAGCCGGCCCTCGAGGAACTTCTGGATCTTGGCGTGCGGCTGGAACCCGTCGGGCAGGGCCACGAGCCGCTGGAGCAGATGCACGAGCAGCTCACGGCCGACACCCGTGTCCACCTCGGTCGCGTCCCGCTCGCGGCCACCGATGTAGCCCGCCCACACGCCCCCGACGTCGCTCTTGTGGACGTACTCGTCGCTCTTGGCCACGGAAAGGTCCGCCGACAGCTTGGCGTGCTGCTCCTCCGCGATCCGCTTGGTCTCCTCGCGGCTCACGTCACCGAGGTCGAGCAGCTTCTCCAGGTAGCTCTCGTGCACGCTCGGCCGCTTCTCGATCACGCGGTACAGGGCCGGTTGCGTGAAGGCCGGCTCGTCCGCCTCGTTGTGGCCGCGGCGCCGGAAGCAATACATGTCGACGACCACGTCCCGCTGGAACTCGCGTCGGAAGTCCATCGCCAGGTTCACGACCTGGGCGACCGCCTCGGGGTCCTCGCCGTTGACGTGGAAGATCGGGATCTGCAGCATCTTCGCCACGTCGGTCGCATACGTGCAGCTCCGCGACTCTCGCGGCCCGGTCGTGAAGCCGATCTGATTGTTGACGATCACGTGCAGGGTGCCGCCGACGCGGTAGGCGTCGAGTTCGGAGAGGTTGAGCGTCTCCTGGATGATCCCCTCGCCGGCGAAGGCCGCGTCGCCGTGGATGAGAATCACCATCCCCTGCTGCCGCCCGAAATCCCCGTCCCGGTCCTGGCGAGCCCGCATCCGCCCGATGGCGACCGGATTGACGAACTCCAGGTGGCTGGGATTGAAGCACAGGGTGAGGTGGACGTCGCGGCCGTTGCCGGCCCGGTAGTCGGTGGAATGCCCGAGGTGGTATTTGACGTCGCCGCGACCGACGTGCAGCTCGGGGTCCATGTCGGCGAACTCGCGAAAGATCCGCTGCGGGCTCTTGCCCATGATGTTGGCCAACACGTTGAGCCGGCCGCGGTGTGCCATCGCCAGTACGCAGTCGCCGATCTCCTGGGCCGCGGCCCGCTCGATCGCCATCTCCACGAGGGGAATCAGGCTCTCCGAGCCCTCCAGGGAGAAGCTCTTGGCACCCAGGAACCGCTTCTGGATGAACTCCTCGAAAACGGCGGCCGTCGTCATCTGGCGGTAGATCCGCAACTGCTGCTTCCGGTCGAGCTGGATGCGGTTCTCGCAGCCCTCCATCCGCACCTGCAGCCACTGCCGCACCCGGAGGTCGTCCATGTGCATGAATTGCACGCCGATCGAGCGGCAGTAGGTGTTCCGCAGCCGCTGGATGATCTGCCGCAGCGACATCGACTGCGGCCCCTCGATCGTGTCGGTCGAGAAGGACCGATCCATGTCCTCCTCGGTGAGGTGATAGAACCGCGGGTCGAGTTCGGGCAGGCCCGGCCGCGGCCGGCCGAGCGGGTCGATCTCGGCCATCAGGTGGCCGCGGACGCGGTAGGCCCGGACCAGCTGATCGACGCGATCCTGCAGGAACGCCACCCGTTGCTCCCCGCGCGTGCCCTCGGCCACGGGCGGCAGCGGCAGCGGCATCGCCTCCCCCGCCGGCGCCGCCGGCAAGGCGACGGGGCCGGCGGCGATGGCCACCGCATGGGCCGTCGCGATGCCGTCGGGCGCCACGAGCTTGGAGGCGGCCGCCAGACTCGACCGCGGCCGCTGCGGGCCGGCCCCGGACGTCCGGCCGTTGTCCGTGGCGTGGCCATTGCCGGAAGCCGCCCCCGGAGCCTCGAGGGCGGCGAAATACGCCCGCCAATCCGCGGGCAGGCTGGCGGGGTCGGTTCGGTATTGCTCGAACAGCTCCTCCAGGAAGGCGAGGCTCGCCGTGCCGGTCGAATCGATGCGTTCGATGGTGCTCATGTCGTTCACATGGCCAGCAGCAGCCTGCCGGGACTCTCCAGGTAGCCGATCACCTCGTTCAGGAACCGCGCCGCCATCGCTCCGTCGATGAGCCGATGGTCGTACGACAGCGACAGCGGCATCATCAGCCGGGGCTCGATGCGATCGTCATGAACGACCGGCATCCGCCGGGACCGGCCCAGGAGAAGGATGGCCACCTCGGGCCAGTTGATGATCGGTGTCGAATACGCCCCGCCCACGGCCCCCAGATTCGAGATCGTGAACGTGCCGCCGCGCAGGTCCTCGAGGCCGTACTGCGCGGCCTTGGCCTTCTCGGCCGTGTCGGCGATGGCCTGGGCGATCTGCGGGATCGAGAGCTGGTCGCAATCACGGAGCACGGGCACCACCAGCCCGCGCGGCGTGTCTACGGCCAGCCCGACGTTGACGTATTCCTTGTAGACGATCTCGCCCTTGTCTGCGTCGATGGATGCGTTCACCGCCGGATGCTGCCGCAGCGAGAGGCTCACCGCCTTGACCACGAACGCCAGTGCCGTGAGCTTAAGGTTGTTCTTCGAGTATTCCGCGGCACTCGCCTTGCGAAGGTGCTCCAGTTCGGTGACGTCGGCGTCGTCGAAGTTCGTGAGGTGCGGGATCGTCTGCACGCTGCGGACCATGTTGGCCGCGATCGTCTTCCGCATCCGCGACATCTGCTCGCGGCGGATCGGCCCCCAGTCGTCCCGCTCCGTGGCCGTGGAATCCGGCCGCGACCGCGTCGCCGGCCCGCCACTCGCCGCCTGCCGCACCGCCGCGATCACGTCGTCGCGGACGATCCGGCCGGCGGGGCCGCTGCCCCGCACCCGGGCCAGGTCCACGCCCAGCTCGCGGGCCAGACGGCGGACGGCCGGACCGGCCGGATCCACCGTCGCGGCACCGACGGCCGCCGGTTCCGCGACGACGGCGGGACGCCGCCCTGCCCCGTTGGCCGGTGCCGGCTCGATGGCCGGCGGTGCCGCCGGCTGGGCCGCAGTTCCCGCGGGCTGGACCCGTGGGGTTGGGGTCGGGGTTTGGGTCGGGGTCGGGGTTTGGGTCGGGGCCGGGGTTTGGGTCGGGGCCGGGGTCGGGACGGAAGCCGGCGCCGCACCGCCCGCGACCGCCGCCTCCAGCAGCACGAGCGGCTGCCCGACTTTCACGGTATCGCCCTTCTTCACGAGCACCTTCGCCACACGGCCGCCCGGCGGGCACGGCACCTCGATCACCGCCTTGTCGGTCTCGACCTCGAGGATCGCCTGCCCGGGCTTGAGGACGTCGCCCTCGGCCACGTGGACGCTCACGACGTCGCCGGAGGCGATGTTCTCTCCCAGGTCGGGCAGCTTGAATTCACTGGCCATGCGTTCGGGCTCTCGGTGGATGGTGTTGCTCGGTGGTTGGGAACGTGGATGGCGGAAGACGGCGAGGCGGGGACGGCGGGCGGGCCGGCCCGCCCGACCTCACGCGGTCACCGGATCGACCTTCTCGGGATCGACACCCAATCGCTTGATCGCCTCGGCGACCACGTGCGACCCGATCGCACCGGCGGCCGCCAGCCGCGACAGCGCGCCGACGGCGACGCACTCGCCGTCGACCTCGAAGTGGCGGCGGAGCGGCCCGCGCAGCTCGCTGCGACCGAACCCGTCGGTGCCGAGCACGAACAGGCCGCCGGGGATCCACGGGTCGAGCTGCTCGGGCACGGCCCGCACGTGGTCGCTGGCGGCCACAAACACGCCCTCGTGGTCGCCGAGCATCTCCTCCAGATAGCTCCGCCGCGGCTGCGACTCGGGGTGCAGCATGTTCCAACGGCGGCACTCCTGGGCCTCGCGCCGCAGCTCTTTCCAGCTCGTCACGCTCCAGATCGTGCTCGACACGCCCCAGTGCTCGGCGAGCAGCTCCCCGCCGCGAATCACCTCGCGGAGGATGGCGCCGGATCCGAGGAGGTGCACGTGCGGCAGCTGCGCGGGCTTTCCGCCCGCCGCCTTCGCCGGCGACACGTCCCGGAGCTTGTACATGCCCTTGAGGATGCCCGCCTCGCAGCCCGGCGGCATCGGCGGCATCTCGTAGTTCTCGTTGTAGACCGTGAGGTAGTAGATCCAGTCCTCGCCCTTGGCGTACATCCGCTCCAGGCCGTCGAGCATGATCACGGTGGACTCGTAGACGAACGCGGGGTCGTACGCCTTGACCGTCGGATAAGCCATCGCGAACAGCTGGCTGTGACCATCCTGGTGCTGGAGCCCCTCGCCGTTGAGCGTGGTCCGGCCTGCCGTGCCGCCGAGGAGGAACCCGCGGGCCCGGCAGTCGCAGGCGGCCCAGATCAGGTCGCCGATCCGCTGGAAGCCGAACATCGAGTAGTAGATGAACATCGGGATCATCGGCACGCCGTGGCTGGCGTACGCCGTGCCGGCAGCGACGAAGCTCGACATGCTGCCCGCCTCGGTGATGCCCTCCTCGAGGATCTGGCCGTCCTTCGCCTCGCGGTAGTAGAGGAGCTGGTCGGAATCGACCGGCTCGTAGAGCTGGCCGGTGTGGGCATAGATGCCGCACTGCTTGAAGAGCGGATCCATGCCGAACGTCCGCGACTCGTCGGGCACGATCGGCACGATGTACCGGCCGACCCGCTTGTCCTTGAGCAGCGACGCCATCAGCGTGACCACGCCGGTGGTGGTGGACACCTCGCGGCCGGCGCTCTTTTCGATGAAGCCCATGTAGTCGGCGAGCGGCGGGGTCTCCAGCAGCGGCCCCTGCCGGGGCCGACTCGGCACGTTGCCCCCGAGGGCGGCCCGCCGCTCCCTCAGGTAGCGCATTTCCTCGGAATCCTCCGGCGGCCTGTAGAACGGCGCCTTGGCCACCTCGTCGTCGGAGATGGGAATGCCGAACCGCGAGCGGAAGGCCCGCAGCTCGTCCTCGTTGAGCTTCTTCTGCTGGTGGGTGACGTTCCGCCCCTCGCCCACCTCGCCCAGGCCGTAGCCCTTGATCGTCTTGGCGATGATCACGGTCGGCTTGCCGTGGCAGTGCATCGCGGCCGCGTAGGCGGCGTACACCTTCTCGGGGTCGTGGCCGCCCCGCTTCAGCTTCTTGAGCTTCTCGTCGGAGAGGTGGGCCACCATCTCCGTGAGCTTGGGGTCGGCGCCGAAGAAGTGGTCGCGGATGTACCCGCCGGGCATGACGACGTACTTCTGGTACTGCCCGTCCACCACCTCGTTCATTCGCTTGACGAGCAGCCCCTCGTCGTCGCGGGCGAGCAGCGGGTCCCAATCCTCACCCCAGATCACCTTGACCACGTTCCAGCCGGCCCCGCGGAAGACGCCCTCCAGCTCCTGGATGATCTTGCCGTTGCCCCGGACCGGGCCGTCGAGCCGCTGCAGGTTGCAGTTGATGACGAACACCAGGTTGTCGAGCCGCTCGCGGGCGGCCAGCGAGATCGCCCCGAGCGTTTCCGGCTCGTCGGTCTCGCCGTCGCCGATGAAGCACCACACGTGCTGCCGGCTCGTGTCCTTGATGCCTCGATCCTGGAGATACTTGTTGAACCGTGCCTGATAGATGGCCATGATCGGCCCCAGGCCCATCGACACCGTGGGAAACTCCCAGAACTCCGGCATCAGCCACGGGTGCGGATAGCTCGACAGCCCGCCGCCGGCCGCCAGTTCGCGGCGGAAGTTTTCCAGATGCTTCTCCGTCAGCCGGCCCTCGAGGAACGCCCGGGCATAGATGCCGGGCGAGGCGTGGCCCTGGAAGTAGACCTGGTCGCCGGAATAGTCGTCGCCGCGGCCGCGGATGAAGTGGTTCATCGCCACCTCCACGAGCGTCGCCGAGGAGGCGAACGTGGAGATGTGGCCGCCGATGCTCTTGTCCTCGCGATTGGCGCGGACGACCATCGCCATCGCGTTCCAGCGGATGATGCTCTTGATCCGCCGCTCGATCTCGCGATTACCGGGGAACGGGGGCTGGCGGTCGGCGGGAATCGTGTTGATGTACGGCGTGGTGGCCGAGAACGGGATCGCCACGCCGAGCCGGTAGGCCTCCTGCTCGATGGCGTGGAGCAGGTAGGCGGCCCGGTCGCCGCCGCGGCTGTTGATCACGTACCGCAGGGAATCGAGCCATTCCCGGGTCTCGGTTGGATCGGCATCGACCTGGGACGAGCCGTCGACCCGCTCGGGCTGACCCGTCGAGCCGTCGCCGGCCTGGCCGATGGCCATGGGGGCGTGGCCACCCCCGGGCAACGGGGCGATGCCGTCCGTAGACGGCCCTCCGACGTCGCTGCCGGTCTGATCGACGTGCGGGCTGGCCATGCGGGAGGGATCCTGCGGGGAATGGGCGGACTTTCGGCATTATTCCGATGGTTCCGCACCCCGTAAAGACCGAACTTATTTCGCCGCGTCGGCTCGGGGGCGGTAGATCTCGGTGGCCAGCCCGAAGTAGTTCTCCGCCGAGAACGCGACCGTCTCCCCGAGCGTCGGATGGGGATGGATCGCCTCCATCAGGTCGCGGGCCGAGCAGCCCATCTCAATGGCGAGCACGCCCTCGGCGATCAGTTCACCAGCCCCCGGGCCCACGATCCCAACGCCGAGCACGGTATCGGTCTCCGCGTCCACGAGGATCTTCGTCAGGCCGTCGGTTCGCCCCAGGGCGTGGGCCCGGCCGCTGGCCGCCCACGGGTAGCGGCTGATCTCGACCGTGCGGCCTTGCGCGGCGACGTCGCCCTCCGTGAGCCCCGCCCAGGCGATCTCCGGATCGGTGAACACGACGGCGGGAATGGCCCGCGGCGCGAACAGGGCCGCTTCGCCGTGCAGGGCCTCGACGGCCACCTTGCCCTGGTGGCTGGCCCGATGCGCGAGCATCGGCTCGCCGCACACGTCCCCGATGGCGAGGATGTGCGGATCGGCGGTCCGCTGCTGGCCGTCCACTTCGACGAAGCCCTTCGGCCCGACCACGGCCCGCGTGTTCTCCAGTCCGATGCCGTCGGAGTTCGGCCGCCGGCCGACGGCCACCAGCACGCGGCAGAACTCGCGGGCACTCGGCCCCTCCGGCCCCTCGAAGTGGACGCGCACGCCCTTGCCGACGTCCTCCATCTTCACGACCTTCGTCCGCAGATGGATCTGCGCGAACAGCTTCTCCAGCCGCTGCTGGAGCGGCTTGACGAGATCCCGGTCGGCGCCCGGCAGCAGTCCGTCGGTGAGTTCGACGACGGAGACGTCGGAGCCGAGTTCGGCGTACACCGTGCCCATCTCCAGGCCGATGTAGCCGCCACCGACGACGAGCAACGACTCGGGGATCTCCTTGAGCTCGAGGGCTCCCGTCGAGTCCATGACCCGCGGGCTGCCGATGTCGAACGCCGGGATGCGGGCCGGCCGCGAGCCGCTGGCGAGGATGCAGTGGTCGAACGTGACGGTCTGGCTCGCGGCCCCGGCCGCGGCGGGCGCGATCTGCAGCGTGGTCGAGTCGGTGAACCGCGCTGTGCCGTGGATGAGCCGCACGTTTCGCCGCCGGGCGAGGGTCGCGAGGCCACCGGTGAGCGTGGCGATCACCTTGTCCTTGCGGGCCCGCAACGCGTCGAGCTTGAGGGCCGGTTTCTCGAAGTGGATACCCCACTCCTCCATCTCCCGCGCCTCCGCCAGCACCCGGCCGACGTGGAGCAGGGCTTTCGAAGGGATGCATCCCCGCAGCAGGCAGGTGCCGCCGAGCCGCTCGTCCTGCTCGACGATCGCCACCTCCATGCCCAGGTCGGCCGCGAGGAACGCCGCGGCGTAGCCGCCGGGGCCACCGCCCAAAATGACCAACGGAACGTGCATCGCGGGGCCTCCTCGTCGGCGGTGCCGCGGGCTGCGACCCGATCTGGGGTCGCCCGCGGAAGGCCCGATGTTGTAGTTTCGTCGGGGAGTTCCATCAAGAAACGCGGCCCGCGCGGCGGCCGTCATGCAGCCGAGCCTCTCCGAGCGACGATCCGATCCTCCGGGCCTCGCGGCTGCCCGCGCGCGCGCCGCGTGGTGGCGACGATTCGCGCTCGACGTCCGCAGCCTCGCCGCGTTCCGCGTGGGCCTGGGCCTGGTGCTGGTCGCCGACGCCGCGCTGCGAACCCGGGACTTCAACCTCATGTTCGCGGCCGAGGGCATCTTCCCGCCGGCGCTCATCCGCCGCTATCTCGGCGACGATCCGACGCATTGGTCGCTCGCGCTGCTCCGCGACGAGTCGTGGTGGGCCGCCGGCATCCTCGGCCTGGAGGCGGCGGCCGGCGTCTGCCTGGCGGCGGGCTGGCGGACCACGGCCGCCACCATCGTGGCCTGGGTGGCGCAGGGGAGCGTGTTTCGCCGCACCATGCCCGCCGCCAACGCCGGCGACGCGCTCCTCTCCTGCCTGCTGCTCTGGTCCTGCTTCCTGCCGCTGGGCGCCGTCTGGTCGGTCGACGCCCGTCGCCAGGGTGGCGGCACCGGCGGCGGCCGGCCGGCGACGGTATGTGGCGTCGCCACCACCGCGCTCGTCCTCCAGGTCATGGCGGTGTACCTCGGCGCCGGCCTCGCGAAGTGGAATCCCACCTGGCTGGGCGGTGAAGCCCTGCGCTACGCCCTGTCGGTGCACGATCACGGCACGCCGCTGGGAACTTGGCTGGCCGCGGCCGACTGGCTGGTGCCGCCGCTGACCTGGGGCGTCCTCGGGGCGGAACTGCTCGGGCCCCTCGTGTTCCTCGCCTGGCCGGCCTCCCGGCCGACGATCGTGCCGGCGTTCATGCTCTTCCATGTGGTCATCTGGCTGACCATGTCGGTCGGACTGTTCGCGCCGATCGGCATCGTCGCCTGGCTACCGCTCCTCCCCGGTACGCTGTGGGGGCCGCCCGCGCGGCCACCGACGCCGCCGCGGATCGACTGCCCGTCACGGGCGGCGCGATGGGTCTGCGTCGGCGCCGCGACGCTGATGGCGGTGAGTTTCCTCCATGCCTTGTCCCCCTGGCGGGATCGGCCGTTGCCCGTTCCCGTGCGGCAGGCGATCCATGCGTGCAGCTTGGTGCAGCAGTGGGGCATGTTCGGCACCGTGCCGCCCGTCGAGCAATGGGCCTACGCCCGCGCCACGCTGGCCGACGGCCGCGTCGTGGACATCCTCCGCGGCGGCCGCGCGGTGCAGGTCGAACGGCCCACCGGTGGGTTCACCAGCCTTCCCCATCATCGGTGGCACAAGTTGCTGTGGATCCTGCCGCACCCCAAGGCCCGGATCTTCGCGCCGAGCGTCGCCGCCGCCCTGGCCCGCGAGTGGAACGCGCGGCACGCGGGTGTGGACCGGGTCGTCACGCTGGAACTCCGCTTCGCCCGGCGCGACCTGGCCCGCTCCGAGTCGGCCGTCGGGGACATGCTTGTCGGATCGTGGCCCGAGCGGACCGCCGAGGGCACCGGGAATCTCGACCGCTTCCTGCAGGCCGCGCCCGCCGCCGAGTCCGGCCGCTGAACGCGGCACCGATCCCAGCGGCCCGCCGGGGCGGAGTGCGAGAGGCGGGAGTCGAACCCGCACGCCTTGCGGCACTGGAACCTAAATCCAGCGCGTCTGCCAGTTTCGCCACTCTCGCGATCGCCGCCGACACCCCGGGGAGTGTAACGCTCGCGACCCGGGTCTGGCGGTTCAGCGACGCAACCGGGCCGCCTCGGCGGCCGGGTCGAACGACACCCGCGGCACGCGGAGCGGGTCGCGATCGACCGACCGCGGGAGGCTCTCGATGGATGGCGGATAGGCGAGCGTCGCGGGACGGACTTCCGCCGGTTCGGGGGTCGCGGCCAGCGCCCGCCGCGCCCGGCCGGCGAGGAACCGTCGCGGCACCGGGCCCGTCGCCGACTCGTCAAAGAGATCCTCGTCCGCCGTGGGCTTTCCGACGGGCGGCGCGCCCGCCGGAGGATTCGGCGCGGCGGGCGGTTCGTCGCCGGCCTTCCCCGCCGCATCCGGCAGGTCGCCGGGCCGAGTCTCGGGTCGGGTCTCGGGCTCGGGAATAGTCTCGGGGATGGCGGGCCGGTCCGCGGGGACGGAGCCTGCATCCGTCTCGGGGACCGGCAGTTCGTCCGGCCGCATCCTGCGGGATTCCTCGGCGGCACCCGGCACCGCGGACTTCGGCGGCTTCTCCGGCGTCGCGTCTTGGATGTTCGACACGGGCACGACGCCCTGGCCGGGCCAGCGGCGCCATTGCGTGCCGTAGAAGCCGAACTCTTGCGGCCGGACGGGGCAATAAGGATGGCACTTGCCGTCGCGGCATGCCCCGTGGTGTCCATGGAGCCCTGGACGGCACGTGTGGCAGTGGGCTTCCCGACATCCTCGGCACGCGCCACCGGCGGGTTGCACCGCGTGATCGACGACGGCCTGACGACGCCCCTGCGCGACGGCCGCTTCGCCGGCGGCCGCTGGCGACCGGCATGCGAAGGCCAGGCCCAGCCATCCCAGGGCGACCGCGCCGCGACCCAGGTTGTGCATCCGTTTCCGAGAGTGACGTGCGCTCATGGCCGCTTTCCTGGATTCCATCGCCCCGGGGCCGCAAAGTCGGCCCAGCCGTCAGAGGCGACGCTGGTCGTGGTATCGGTCCGCGGCCGTGGCGATCTTGCGGTCGAATCGCCACCGCAGAGGACGATTTCTTCGTCGCGGGCGGCCTCGCGGGGACCTGGGAAAGATTCGAAACCTGCATTGCGGTGGGCGGCCCACCGCCGCTGGTAGACTGGGAAATCTGGCGGCCCGGCTGCGACGGACCCCGTTCGAGGAAGGTGTCGTGAAACGCATCAATGTGAGGCTGTTGCTCGTGCTCGTGGCCACGGTCGTGGTCGCCGCGGGCGGCATCTACGGCCTGCGCCGCTTCCAGATCACCCGCAATGCCGGCGGCCTGCTCAAGCTCGCGCGGCAACGGCTGGAGGAAGGCAAGCGGGTGGAGGCCGTCCAGCTCTTCGAGCGGTACTTGGGTCTGCGACCGGAGGATGACGACGCATACGCGGAGTACGCCACGCTCCTGCTGCAGCGGGCCTACGCCGGGAATGCGACCCGCAACGACATGTCGCGGGCCTACAATGTCGCTGAGACCGCGGTGCGGCGCAACCCGACCAACGACAAGTTGCGGGCCGGCCTGGCGGAGTTCCAGTTGCGGATCGGACGATTCGCCGATGCCCGCGAGCACCTCGACGTCCTCATCGGCAGGGTCGGGGACGGCACGCAGGGTGGGCACGAAGGGGATGCCGCTTCCGACGAGGAGTCGCTGGCCGCCACCGACAGCGACTCCCTGCGCCTGATGCTGGCCCGCTCCTTCCTCGGCACGGGAGACTTTGCGAGGGCTGCCACGCTGGCCGGCGACATCGTCGGATACGACGTCGAGGGGCGGTCGTTCCGCGGGGAGACGCGGGCCGACGCCCCGACCGACGCCTTCGTCCTGCTGGCGGCCATGCTGGAGGAAAAACTGACGGCGAAAGAGGCGGCGCAGCAGGTCTGGGAACGGCTCGCCGAAGTCAGGGGCGACGACATGCAGACCTGGCTGGCGATGGCTCGTTGGCACCGCCAGCGCGGCGATCTGGCCGCCGCGAAGCGGGACGTCGATCGGGCGATCGAGGTCGCTCCCGACGCCGACGAGCCGCTGTTCGCCGCCTTCGAATTGGCCCAGGCCTCCGGCGATCTGCCGGCAGCCGAGACCCTGGCGAAGCGGGCCATGGAGAAGTTTCCCGAGGACGAGCGGTCCTTTCGTGGCCTCGCGGTAGTGTATCAGCAACAGGGCAAGCTGGCGGAGGCGGAGCAGGTGCTCCGCGACGGTGTCGCCGCGCTCCCCTCCCGGCCGCCGCTGATGCTCATGCTCGCGGACACGCTGCTGCAGCAAAACCAGATCGCGGAGGCCGAGCAGACCATCACGCGTTTCAAGGAGGTCTTCGGCCAGACGAACCCGGCGGTCGGCCTCTTCGAGGCCCGAATCCTCGTGGCGCGGCAACGGTGGTCCGAGGCGAAACAGAAACTGCAGGCGGTCCGGCCGCTCGTCGCCGGCTCCGACGATTTCACCAGGCAGGTGGACCTGTACCTCGCCCAGTGCGCCGAGCAGCTCGGCGAGTTCGACGAACAGTTGGAGGCCAGCCAGCGGGTGCTGAGCGACAACCCGAACTCCCTCCCGGCGCGGGTCGGGGCCGCGACGGCCTTGATGGCCGCTGGAAAGCCGGACGAGGCGCTCGAGGGGTTCGAGGTGATCGCGGCCGGCATTCCCGCCGACAGACTGCCCGGCATTCCCCAGGTGTGGCTGCCGTTGGTGCAGTTGCGGGTCGCCGCCCAGGCCAAGCTGCCGCCCGAGAGACGCGACTGGTCCAAGGTCGATACCCTGCTCGAGACGCTCCAGCAGGCACCGCAGGTTTCGGCGCCGCAGATGGCCCTCCTGCGGGCCGACGTGCTGCTCCGCAAGGGCGAATTGGAGGCCGCCGCCGCCGTGCTCGCCAAGGCCGCCGACCAGGGCAACGAGGCCAATCCGCAGATCGCTTCGGCCCGGGCAGCGCTGGCCTTGCGGAGCGGCGGACCGGCGGCGGCCCGCGAGTTCCTGGCCACCCTGCCGGCCGAAGTCGTCGCGCACCCCGCTCTGCTGGCGATCGACGCCCAGGCCGCGGCCAGCGAGGGCCCGGAGGCGGCCCGAGCCGCCTTCGCCCGCATCGAGACCGAGGCCCGGCGGCTGCCGGACGACGTCGCCGCCAAACTTATCGCCCAGTTGGCCACGTTGTCGCAGGGTCTCGGGGACAGGCCGGGAGCGGAACGGCTGTGGACCGAGGCGGCAACCAAGAAGCCCGACGACGTGCAGGCGCGGTCGGCCTTGTTCGACCTGGCCGCGGAGTCCGGCGACGTCGGCAAGACCCGAGCGGCGGCCGAGGCGCTGGCGGCGGTCACGGGCGTGGATAGCCCGGTCGGCAGGGTGGCCCGGGCGGCGGTCAACATCCTCGAAGTGCGGCAGGCGCTGGTGGCCCGGCAGGAGGCCGGCGGCCCGATGCCCGAAATGACGGCGGCGGAGCGGACGGCCCTCGACGCCGCGCGGAACCTGCTCATCGAGGCGGAGAACGAGCGACCGGGCTGGAACCGGATCCAGAGCCTGTTCGCCGAGATCGAAGGGCTGCGGAGCAACGTCCCCGCGGCCATCGAGAGGCTCCAGCGATCCATCAGCCTCGGGCCCACGAACCCGGCCGTGGTCAGGCAGCTCGTTTCCCTGCTCTACGCGACGAACCGCATCGAGGAGGCCCGCATGGCGCTGGCCGCGCTCGGTCCGGAAGCCAGCGGCCTGGACCGGCTCTCCGCCGAGGTGGAGATGCGAGCCGGCAAGTTCGACGAAGCCGTCACCCGCGCGGAGCGCACGGTGGCGACCGACTCGACGAACGCCGACGAGCTGCTCTGGCTCGGCCAGTTGCTGGAGCGGTCCGGCAAGCGGGACCAGGCGGTGCCCATCATCGAGCGGGCCGTCGCCGCCGCGCCGCAACGACCAGAGACGTGGCTCACCCTCGTCTCGCTGCAGTTGGCCCAGGGCAAAAGCAAGGCCGCCGAGCAGACGCTCGACCGGGCGGCCGACGCCCTGGGCGACCCCCAACGCTCGGTGACGCTGGCCCAGGGCAACGAGATGCTCGGTCGGCTGGACGACGCCGAGCGGTTCTACCGGACGGCCGCCGAGGCGGGGCAGGACGTGGAAGTCTCGCGACGCCTGGCGGAGTTCCTCCTCCGCCGCGGCCGGCTCGCAGGGGCCCGCGAGGTGCTCGACGAGATCCTGGCGGTGCCGTCGACGGCGAAGGGATCCCGTTCAACCCACGCCTGGGCCCGCCGGGTGAGGGCCGAACTGGTCACGCAGCGCGGCACCTTCACGGCGTTCCAGGCGGCGCTGGACATGCTCCGCGAGAACGCCGATGCCAAGGGCCGCCTGGGGCCGGAGGATCTCACCTTGGAGGCCCGGCTGCTGGCCGGGCGGCCGGAGCCGGCCAGCTGGCGGCGGGGCATCACCGCGCTCCAGGCACTCGCCGAGGTCCAGCCGCTCTCCATGGAGCAACGCATCCAACTCGCCCAACTCCAGGAGAAAACCGGCCAGTGGGAGAGCTGCCGCGACGGCCTGATTTCGATCGCCGCCACGCCCGCCGCCCCGCCCGCCGTCGTGGCGATGGTCGCCGACAAGATGATCGACCACGGCGAGGCGAGCGCAGCCCGGGCGTGGTTCCGCCGGCTGCAGGCTGCCGCGGCGGAGTCGCCGCTGACCTGGGCCATCGAGGCCAAGCTCGCGGTCGCCGAGGGAGACCGACCGGCCGCGGCGGCCGCCGCCCGGAAGCTGATGCCGCCGGCGAACGTCAACGCGGATCAGGCTGACGCGCTGGCTTCGACGGCCCGGCTATTCGAGGAACTCGGCTTCATCAAGGCCGCCGACAAGGTGCTGACGCAGTTCGCGAGCCTGACAACCGAGGGAGCGATCACGCGGGCGGCGTTCCTGGGACGCCAGAAGCAGACGGCGGCCGCCCTCGACCTGCTGGAGACGTGCCTCGACAAGGTGCCCGCGGAGCGGCTCCTGCAGGTCGCGGTCGAGGTGGTTCGAGACGGCGAGGATGCCTCCGTCGCGGAGCGCATCGAGCCCTGGTTCGCGAAGGCGCTGCGGGACGATCCGGAGTCGGTGCCGCTGCCGCTCCTGCAGGCGGAATTGCGCGACATCCAGGGCCGGTCGGCCGACACCCAGGCGGTGTACCGCGAACTGCTGGCGCGGCCGCGGCTCGATCCGCTGCAGGCGGCGATCGTCACCAACAACCTCGCCTTCCACCTCGCCCAACCGGATACCGCGGCCGAGGCCCGAGAACTGATCGACCGGGCGATCGCCGAACTCGGCCCACACCCAGACCTGCTCGACACCCGCGGTCTCGTGGCGCTGGCTGCCGGTGACACCCGCCAGGCCGTGGCGGACCTCCGCGAGGCGACGTTGCAGCCGACGGCGACGAAACTTCTGCACCTGGCCTTCGCCGAGGTCAAGGCCGGGGACGTCGAGGCGGCGAAGCGCACCCTGGAGGCCGCCCGCAAGAAGCAGTTGCGACCCTCGAGCCTCACGAAAGCCGACCGCGAGCGACTCAGCGTCGTCGAGGCGGCCATGTCGCCACCGGCGGCCTGAGGGCGGGCGACGCTCAGTGGCCGCCCTGGAGCATCCGGGAGCGGGCCAGGGCCTCCTCCGCCTCGGGAATCCGGCCGCCCCGCATGCACGCCACGCTCAGGGCGGTGTAGCTGAACGGGTCGCCGGGCTCCAGCGTGCACACCCGGCGGGCGTGGCCGATCGCCTCGTCATGCCGCTCCAGCCGCGTGCACCAGGCGGCCAAGGCGGAGTAGGCGAGGGCAAAATCGGGGTGCTCCGCCACGACCGCCTCCAGCGCGGCCACCGCGCCGGGCAGATCACCCGCGTCCTTCAGGGCCTCGGCCGCCGCGTACAGGTCATCCCGCGTCGCCATCATGAACCTCCGGTTTCGAAGTCCGCAGTGTAGCGACGGCCGGCCGGAAAGGAACGGTGGCCGGCGGGCTCTGGCCGGTCCTGGCAGGCCGGGCAAGATGCCGGAATGCCCTGGAACTGGGATTGAATCCGGCGTCCTGGCAAGCCGATAACCCTGTCGCACCATTCCCGGCAGGCGGCGCGGGCATCCCGCCACGCCGCTGCCCACGAGCATCGAGAGGCGCGGCGTGAGCATCCACCCCCTGGCGGTCGTGAGCCCGGATGCTCGACTCGGCGTCGGCGTCCGTATCGCGCCGTTCGCGACGATCGAAGCCGACGTCGAACTGGGCGACTTCTGCACCGTCGCCAGCGGCGCCGTGGTGAAGTCCGGCGTCCGGGCCGGGTGCCACAACGAGTTCGGCGAGCACGCGGTCATCGGCGGCGCTCCCCAGCACGCGGCTCGGCCCGAGGACATCGGGGGGCTGCGGATCGGCGACCACAACGTGTTTCGCGAGTACGCCACGGTTCACCGGGCGCTCAAGCCGGCGAGCACCACCGTGGTCGGCGACCACAATTACGTGATGGCCGGGGTGCACTTCGGCCACGACAGCGTCGTCGGCAACAACTGCATCTTCGCCAATGCCGCCCTCCTCGGCGGTCACGTCACCGTCGAGGATCGCGCGTTCGTCTCGGGAGCCGTGGCCGTGCACCAGTTCTGCCGCATCGGTCGGCTGGCGATGGTCGGCGGTCATGCCCGCGTGGTGCAGGACGTGCCCCCGTTCATGCTGCTCGACGGGCAGAGCGGCTGCATCGTCGGGCTCAACGTGGTCGGCCTGCGCCGCAGCGGGCATTCGCCCGAGGACATCGCCACGCTCAAGTCCGCTTACCGCACCATCTACCGCCGCGGCCTGCCCTGGAAGGAAGTCCTGGCGGCGCTGCAGGCGGAGTTTGAGACCGCGCCCGTCGCTCACCTGCGGGAGTTTCTCGCGGGCGGCACCCGCGGCTTCTCGCAGGAGCGGCGGGCACCGCCGGGGCCGACGCTGCGGCTCCGCGTGCCCGACGAGGACGCCGATGCGACGGCGGTCCGCGCCCGGGCCGGCTGACGGACGTCAGCCCCCGGTTTCCTCGCCGATACGGCCGCCGGCCTCGTCGATTCCGTAACGCTGCAACTTCCGCCGCAGCACGGATCGGTCGATCCCCAGCATCTTCGCGGCCAGGGACTTGTTCTGCATCGTGGCCGCGAGCGTCCGCTCCAGATGCATCCGTTCGACGTCAGCGAGCGTGGGCCAGGCCGCATCCTCGCCGGCCGGCGGCGGCCCGGCCGAGGGCGGGGCCAGGGTCGGCTGCATGCGAGGTTCGACTCGATACACGCCGGGCACCGGCGTGGCGGACACGATGCCCCGACTGGCCGCAACCGTGATCTGGGTCGCGGGCGACACGGGCGACGCGGCGGGCGGCCGATTGCCCATCAGGCCGCTGAGCGCGTCCGGATCGATCTCATCGCCGGACGAGAACATCACCGCCCGCTCCAGCACGTTCTCCAATTCGCGGACGTTGCCCGGCCACGAATAGGCCTGCAGCACCTCGACCGCGGCCGGTGACAGGCTGCACATCTGCATGCCGTGGCGGGCGGCGAGTTCCGCCAGATACCGCGACGCGAGAACCGGCACGTCCTCGGGCCGGTCGCGCAGCGGGAGCGTCTGGATGGCCACCACGTTGAGGCGGTAGAAGAGATCCTCGCGGAACCGGCCCTCGGCGACCTCGCGGGACAATTCCCGGTTCGTCGCCGCCAGCACCCGCACGTCCACGGGTATCTCTTGGTGGCTGCCGACCGGGACGACGGTCCTCTGCTGCAGCACCCGGAGCAGCTTGGCCTGGAGCTCGAGCTCCATTTCCCCGATCTCGTCGAGAAAAATCGTACCGCCATCGGCCGCCCTGAAGCAGCCCAGCGTCGATGACGTGGCCCCCGTGAACGAGCCCTTCACGTGGCCGAACATGTGGCTCGCGAACAGCGTACCGGTGGTGACGGCACAGTCCACGGGAATGATCGGGCGGGACGACCGCGGGCTGCAGGCATGGATCGCCCGGGCGATCAGTTCCTTGCCGGTGCCGCTGGGGCCCATGATGAGGACGCTCGAGTGGTGCGCCGCCACCAGTTCGATCGACCGTCGGATCTGCTCCGACCACGCCGACACGCCGACGATCCGCTGAATCGCCGTCTCCGCGCCGATGTTGCCAATCAGCGATGCCATGCGTGACCGATGGTCCTGTGCCGGAAAAATCCCCTGCGGCGACCGCCGTCAGGGCACACCCCCCGCCCGAGGTGAGCCGCTTTGCTGCGCGCTCACTGGCTTATACACCACGGGAACCGAATCCGCCAGCAATCGACCGGCATCGGAACCCCATGGGATCGGGACACTGTCTGATAGGTGGCCGAAAGTGACGAATTTTCCGTGCCCGTCCCGTCGCCCGGTCGGGAAAGATGGGCAAAGATTAAGGCGGTGCCCATCCCGGGGCGATCCACCGCACGCCGCTCGGCCGTCATGACAGACCTCGTCCGCGCTCATCCACTCGCCGCCGACCATGCCCCGCCGCGGCCGGGTGTGCTCCGCCGCTGGCTGCCCCTGGCGGGCCTGCTGGCGGCGGCCGCAGCCGCGTGGTTCGGCCTCGATCGGCTGCTCGCCGATCGGCGGCCGATCGTGGTCGGCATTCTCCACTCGGCGACCGGGCCGATGGCGGTCAGCGAGCGGTCGATGATCGAGGCCGAGGTGCTGGCCCTCGAGGAGATCAACGCCGCGGGCGGCCTGCTCGGCCGGCCGGTCCGCTGGGTGGTGGCGGACGGCGGCTCCGACGGGCAGAGGTTCGCCCGGGAGGCGGAGCGGCTGATCCAGCACGAGGGCGCGGTCGTGATCTTCGGCTGCTGGACGAGCGCCTGCCGCAAGAGCGTGCTGCCCGTCGTGCAGGCCCGCGACCACCTGCTCGTGTACCCGATGGCCTACGAGGGGCTCGAGCAATCGCCGAACATCGTCTACACCGGCGCCGCGCCCAACCCGCAGATCACGCCCGCGGTGCAATGGTGCCACGACACGCTCGGGGCGCGGAAGTTCTTCCTGGTGGGTTCCGACTATGTCTGGCCGCACTGCGTCAATGCCATCGCCGCCGACCAGATCAAGGGCTTCGGCGCGGAGGTCGTGGACGAGGCTTATGTCCCGTTCGGGAGCCGCGAGATGGCCGACGTGGTCCGGCGGATCGTCGCCGCCGACCCGGACGTGATCCTCAGCACGGTGGCCGGAGACTCGGGCGTGGCGTTCGCCCGCGCCTTGCGGGACGCCGGCGTCAGGCCGGAGAAGCTGCCGATGATCACGTTCTCGATGGCCGAGGACGAACTGCGTGACCTGACAGCGGGCGAGATGGTGGACAACTACGCCGCCTGGGGCTATTTCCAAAGCCTCGAGCGGCCCGAGAACCTGGCGTTCGTCCGCGCCTTCCAGAACCGCTACGGCGCCAACCGCACGACCTCGGACGTCATCGCCTCGGCGTACGACAGCGTCCACCTCTGGGCCCAGGCGGTGCGGGAGGCCGGAACCGCCGACGTCCGCCAGGTGCGGACGGCCCTGCGGCACCAGAGCCGCAACGCCGCCGCGGGCATCGTCGCCGTCGACCCGGAGACGCAGCACACCTGGAGGCCGGTGTTCATCGGCAAGGTGCGGGCCGACGGCCAGTTCGACGTCGTCTGGACGAGCCGCACGGCAGTCCGGCCCGTGCCCTTCCCCATCTCCCGCTCCCGGTCCGAGTGGGAGGCGTTGACGGAGGATCTGTATCGCCGCTGGGGCGGCCGCTGGTCGAATCCGGTCGGCGCCGCCGGGCCGCAGGGAGCCGCCCCATGAGCACCTCTCAGGCGACTTCGAGCGCGATCATGAGGCGGTCGATCGCCGGTCGCCTGCTGTTTTGGTTCCTGGTGATCGCGCTCATCCCCTGCGCCATCCTCACCGCGATCACCGCGCGGATCGCGGCCACCGCGCTCGAGGCCGCCGTCCGGGACAACCTCGTGCAGATCGCAGCGGCCAAGGCCGGCGAGCTCGAGGCCTACGCCGGCGAGCGGGTCCGCGACGCCTCGGCCCTGGCCCGCGGGCCGACCTTCGTGCAGGCCATGAGGCAGCTCTCGGCGGCGGCCGAGGGCGGCGGCCCGGCCGACCGCCGCCAAAGGCTCGCGGCCCAGGGCGAGGGCCTCGACTCCTACTTCAATTACGTCGCCAAGTCGTACGGGTACGACCAACTGCTGCTCGTCGACACCGCGGGCCGTGTCGTCTACGCCCTCGACGACGCGATTCCGCCGGACACGTCGCTGCTCGGCGGCAGCCTGGCCGGGTCGGAATTGGCGACCGGGTTCGACCGCGCGCGAACGCTGCTGCAATCCGACCTCTCGGGCTTCCAGGCCTACGGCAAGGCGGCCAAGCCGCTGGCCTTCGTCACCTGCCCGGTCGTCGATGGCGGCCGCGTGACGGGCGTCGTGGCCCTGGGCCTCGGTCCCGAGCGCGTGTGGCGGATCCTCTCGGACCTCAGCGGCCTGGGCGACACCGGCGAGATCGTGGCCGGACAACTCGTCGGGACCACGGTCACCGTCACCACCCCGCTGCGACACGTGACCGACGCCGCCTTTCGGCTCCAGGTGCCGCTCGGCTCGTCACAGGCCCAGGCCACGCAGGACGCCGCCAGCGGCAATCGGGGCTACGGCACGGTTCGCGACTATCGCGACGCCGAGGTGGCGGCCGCCTGGTGCTACGTGCCCAGCTTCCGCTGGGGGCTCGTCGTCAAGCAGGATGCCCACGAGGCCTTCGGGCTGGTGCGGTTCCAAAGGGCCGCGATCATCGGGCTGTCGCTGGCCACGATCGTGGGCGTCACGCTCGCGGCGCTGGTCGTCGCCCGCACCATCTCCAATCCGATCCGCACCGCCGTCACGGTCGCCAAGCAGGTCGCCGGCGGCGACCTGCGGGCCGACGTTGCCGCCACCAGCGACGATGAGACGGGCGCCCTGCTGGCCGCCATCCAGACCATGACCAACGACCTCCGCGGGCTCATCGGCCGCATCCAGCGGTCGAGCGTGGCCCTGATCTCGACCGCCACGGCCATCCAGGCCACCGCCAGCGAGCAGCAGCAGGTGATCGCCGACTATGGCGCCTCGACGAGCGAGGCCGTGGCCGCCGTCAAGGAGATCTCCGTCACCAGCCAGGAACTGCTGCGGACGATGACGGAGGTCAACGACATGGCCGGGCATACCGGACGGATGGCGTCGGACGGCCGCGTCGGGCTCGAGAGCATGGACGGCACGATGCGGCAGCTCGCCCAGAGCACATCGTCGTTCGGCGCGAAGCTCGCGGTGATCAGCGAGCGGGCCGCCAACATCAATCTCGCCGTGACCACGATCACGAAGGTCGCGGACCAGACGAACCTGCTGTCCATCAACGCCGCGATCGAAGCCGAGAAGGCCGGCGAGTACGGCCTCGGCTTCCTGGTCGTGGCCCGCGAGATCCGCCGGCTTGCCGACCAGACGGCCGTGGCCTCGCTCGACATCGAGCGGATGGTGAAGGAGATGCAATACAGCGTCTCCGCCGGGGTCATGGAGATGGACAAGTTCGCCGAGCAGGTGCGGGCGGGCGTCCACGAGATCGGCGACGTGGGCGCCAAGCTCGGCGACATCATCGCGGCCGTGCAGGGGATCTCCGGGCGGTTCGGCCAGGTCACCGAGGGCATGCGGGCCCAGTCGCAGGGGGCCGAGCAGATCCGCGAGGCGATGATCCGGCTCGCGGAGGGCGCCTCGCGCACCGCCTCCTCGCTCGACGATTTCAACCGGGCCACGACCCACCTGCGCGAGGCCGTCGGCGATCTGAAGGAGGAAGTCTCCCGGTTCACGATCTGAGTCGCGGAGCCCGTGCCGGCCATGCAGTTGCTCACCTTCACCGTCGCCGGCGAGTCCTACGCGATCGAGTCGCGCAGGGTCGTCGAGGTGCTGCCCCTCGTCCCCGCCCGGCCGATCCCCCACACGCCGGCCTTTGTCCGTGGCGTGTTCACCTACCGGGGCAGCCTGCTGCCGCTCATCGACCTGAACCGGCGGCTCGCCGACGCCGCCCCCGCGGAGCGGCTCAGCACGCGGGTCATCGTGGCGGAGTACCGGCCTGCCGGCGCCGCCGTCCCCACGCGGCTGGGCCTCGTCGCCGAGAACGTGACCTCGATCATCGCCGCCGAGCGGGCGGAGACCTCCCGGCCCGCGCTCGAACTCGGGGCGGCGCCCTTTCTGGGCCGCATGCTGCGGATCGCGGGCCGCACGGTGCAGGTGGTGGACGTCGATCAGCTGCTGCCGGCGGACCTGGCCGCGGGGCTGTTTCCCGCCTCGGCTGCGGAGGCCGCATCGTGAACCGCGGCATGCGTCATGCCGGCACGGACAACGGGGCGGCGGTGGCCGCCATCGCGGACCTGCTTCGGGATGCGATCGGGCTGGATGGCACGACGATCGGCACGGCCGCGATCGAGCGGGCCGTGCGGACCCGAGTCGCGGCGACCGGAGCGGCCGACGCGGCCGCCTACGCCGCCCGCGCGCGGAGCGACCCCACGGAGCGCGACTGCCTCGTCGAGGAAGTGGTCGTCGGCGAGAGCTGGTTCTTCCGCGACCGGCAGGTGTTCGATTTCATCGCCGACCTGGCGGTGACGCGGGCCGGCCTCCCCGGCCGCGGCCCGGTCCGCATCCTCTGCGCGCCGTGCGCCGGCGGTGAAGAGCCCTATTCAGTGGCCATGGCCCTGCTCGACGCCGGCCTGGGCCCGGAGCAGTTCACGATCGACGCCGTCGACGTCAGCCGCGTGGCCCTGGAACGTGCGGCCCGAGGCCGCTACTCGGCCAACGCGTTCCGCAATGCCGACGCCTCGTTCCGCGACCGCTGGTTCACCGTCGAGGGGGGCAGCTCGATCCTCGATGCCGCGGTCCGCGGGTGCGTGAGGTTCGCCCGGGCCAACCTGGTGGACGAGGGGTTCGCCGCGGGCCGGGAAGCCTACGACGTCGTCTGCTGCCGCAACCTGCTCATCTATCTGACCGCCGAGGCGCGGGGCCGGGTCGAGGCCGCGGTCCAGCGGCTGCTCGCCCGCGACGGCGTGCTGGTGCTGGGCGCCGCCGAGCCGCCGATCCTCAAGGGCGACTGGATCCCGGCGGGCGCGGTCGCGGTCTTCGCCATGCGCCGCGGCGTGCGACCGGCGACGCCGGTGGCGGCCCCGGCACCGACCGGACCACCGCGGGCCGCCGCGCCGCCACGCCGCCCGCCGCTGCCCGGCCGGGACACCGCGCGACCCAGGCCGCCCACCGAACCGGCCCCGGTCCTGGCCGACGTGCTCGCCACGGCCGGCGCGTTGGCGAACCAGCAACGGCACTCCGAGGCGCTGGAGGTGTGCGAGGCTTCACGGCAGCGGCTCCCGCCCTCCCCGGAACTCTTCTTCCTCATGGGCATGCTGCACCAGGCCGCGGGCGACCTCGACCGGGCCGAGGGCTGCTTTCACAAGACGCTGTACCTCGACGCCACGCATGACGAGGCCCTGTTGGCGCTGGCGCTGCTGGCCAAGCGGCGGGGCGACGAGCGGATGGCCGAGACCTACCGCCAGTCGGCCGCCCGCGTGCTGGCGCGGAAGGAGTCACCGTGACCGCACCCCGACACGAGCCGCGGGCCGTGGTGGCGCCGATGCCCGAGTGCTGGCGGCGGATCGGCGTCTCCGGCGACCGCACCTGCCCGGAACTCGAGGCCTTCATCCATTGCCGCAACTGCCCCGTGCTGGCCGAGGCGGCCCGCTCGTTCTTCGACCGCGGACCCCCGGCCGGCTACCTCGAGGACTGGCGGACGATCCTCGAGGAGCCATCGACCCCTCCGGCCGCCGACGCCACCAGCGTGCTGGTGTTCCGCCTCGGCGGCGAATGGCTGGCGCTGCCGACCGCCGTGGTCGTCGAGGTGACGCCCGTGCGGACGCTGCACCGCCTGCCCCACCGCGCCGGGGGCCCGCTCGCCGGCATCGTCAACATCCGCGGCCAGCTCCAGCTCTGCGCGTCGCTCCACACGCTCCTCGGGCTCGCTCCGGCGGCGGGCGGCCCCGGATCCGCGGCCCCCGCGGGCGGGGCGGCGGCCCGACTCCTCGTCGTCGAGCGGCCCGGTGGCGGGGCCGCCGATCGCTGGGCGCTGGGCGTGGACGAGGTGGCGGGCGTCCATCGCGTGTCCGCCGGAGCGCTGCGGGCGGTGCCGTCCACGGTGGGCCATGCCGGCGGCCGGCTCTCGGCGGCGCTGTTCGAATGGCAGGATCGGACCGTCGCCCTGCTCGACGAGCCGCGAATGTTCGACGGGCTGCGGGAACGGGTGCAGGGCTAGCCGCCCGGGGGGAAGGATCGTGGCCGAGGACCTGAGCGGATTCTCGATGCTGGAGCTGTTCCGGCTGGAGGCGGAGAGCCAGACCTCCGTGCTCTCGGCCGGCGTGCTCGCCATCGAGGAACTCGAACGGTCGCCGGCCACCGTCGAGTCGCTGATGCGGGCCGCGCACTCGCTCAAGGGCGCCGCCCGCATCGTGGGCCTCGACCCGGCCGTCCGCGTGGCCCACGCCCTGGAGGACGTGTTCGTCGCCGCCGGCAAGGGACGGTTCGGCGTCCGTCCACGGCACGCCGACGTGCTGCTGGCGGCGATCGACTTCCTCGGCGCGATCGCCAAGGCTGACGATGCCCTCGCCGCCGACGGCCCGTGGGCAGCCCGGGCCGACGACATCGTGGCGAGGCTCGAAGGCATGCTCGCCGGCCGCGAGGCTCCGGCGCCGACCACGGTGCCGCCGGCCCCGCCGCCGGCACCGGCCGGTCCCGAGACGCCGCCGCCAGCCGAGCCGGAGGCGGAAACCCCGCGGCCCGCCCCCCGTCCGCTCGAAGACGCCGACCGCGTGGTCCGGGTCTCGGCCGACAGCCTCAACAGGCTCGTCGGACTCGCCGGCGAGTCGCTCGTGGAGACGCGGCAGTTGCGGCCGTTCGTCGACGCCCTGCTGCAACTGCGGTCGGCGCACGTGGATCTCATCGACGCCATCGGCGGCTTCGACGAGAAGATCAAGGCCACCGATCTGCCCCTGCCCCCCGCGCTGGCCGCGATCCTGGCGTCCGTTCGCGAGCGGGCCGACGCCACCCTGGCCGACCTCACCCGCCACGTGGAGGA
>JBIPLS010000244.1:0-3136 GCA_044368305.1 Pirellulales bacterium | reverse complement strand
GGGTCGAGGGCCACGAGCCCGCCCGTCAGCCGGTCGCCGTTGTCGAGCGTGACCACGAACTCCCCGCCGGCCTCGGCCGCGGCGTCCGCCGCCGGCGCCGTGTCCCCGACCACCTGGTCGTCCCGCGTTGTCCCGTGCGGCGTGGCCGCGAGGAGCAGGACCACGGCCGCCATCAGGGGAACGGCACCGCGGACCGACGTCCGCACCCGAATCCGGCTCATCTCGATGTGTCTCCGTGCGGGCGGCCGGAATCACTGCCCGCCTCTGCGGCGATCGTAATTCGCTCCCGCACCCCGATCAACGCACGGCCGCGGCGGCGGATGGCGGTGGCGTGAACGGCCGCCCGTCGGCAGAATGTGGAGCCCATCGAGATCCGCCCATGCCCGAACTTCCCAAGCAATACGACCACCGCGCGGCCCAGGCCCGCTGCCGGGCCCTGTGGGACGCCGGCCGCTGGTGGCACGCCGACCCCGCCGCCGCGCCGGACCGCCGCGTCTTCTCGGTCGTCATCCCGCCGCCGAACGTCACCGGCGCCCTCCACCTCGGCCATGCCCTCAACAACACGCTGCAGGACATCCTCGTCCGCAGTCGGCGGATGCAGGGCTGCCTCACGCTCTGGATGCCGGGCACCGATCATGCCGGCATCGCCACGCAGGCCGTCGTCGAGCGGCGGCTGCTCGAGGAGGAGAAACTCTCCCGCCACGACCTCGGCCGCGACGCGCTCGTGGCCCGGATCTGGGCCTGGAAGGAGCAGTACGAGAAGCGGATCCTCGGCCAGCTTCGCGATCTGGGGGCGAGCTGCGACTGGGACCGCACCCGGTTCACGCTCGACGAGCAGTGCGCCGCGGCCGTCCGCGCGGCCTTCTTCCGCCTCTTCGAGAAGGGCCTCGTCCGCCGCGGCAAGCGGCTCGTCAACTGGGACACCTTCCTGCAGACGGCCGTCAGCGACGACGAGGTGTTTCACGAGCAGGTGAAGGGGCACTTCTGGCACATCCGCTACGACGTGATCGACCCCCGGCCGGGCGAGCCGGCGAGCGTCGCCGTGGCGACCACGCGACCGGAGACCTTGCTCGGCGACACGGCCGTGGCGGTGCACCCCGACCCGGCCGGCGCCCTCGAGGCCGCGGCGACCACCCTGCGGGCGAAGCGGGCCGAGGTCGCCGCCAAGGAGCATGCGGCCATCGACGCCCAGCTCGAGGAGCTCGCCGCCCGCCGTCGCGACCTCCTGCCCACGCTCGTGACGCTCGCCGCCATGGCCCGCGCCGGGCGCCGGCTGCGGCTGCCGCTGCTCGGCCGGGAGATTCCGCTCGTGGCCGACGAGTGGGCCAAGCCGGAGATGGGCTCGGGCTGCGTGAAGATCACGCCCGCCCACGACCCCAACGATTACGAAGTCGGCCGCCGGCAGCGGCTGCCGATGGTCAACATCCTGAACCCCGACGGCACGCTCAACGCGGCGGCCGGGCCCTACGCCGGCCTGACGATCGCCAAGGCGCGGACGCAGGTGGTCGCCGATCTCGATGCCGCCGGGCAGCTCGTGGCGGTGGAGGACCGGCTCATCGAGCTGGCCCACTCCGACCGCTCCAAGACGCCGATCGAGCCCTACCTGGCCGACCAGTGGTTCATCCGCATGGATGAGCTTGCCCAGCCGGCCCTCGACGCCGTCACGGCCGGCCGGGTGCGGATCTTCCCGGAACGTTACGCCAAGAGCTACCTCGACTGGCTCTCCGAGAAGCGCGACTGGCCGGTGAGCCGGCAGCTGTGGTGGGGCCACCGGATCCCGATCTGGCACGTGGCCGGGGTCGCGGAGGCCGATCTGGCGGCCGCCTTGGGCGGCCGCGACGCGATCGCCTGGACGACCGACGGCGCCGACGGGTTCTTCGTCTGCTCGCGCGACGAGTCGCTCCCCGTCGAGGCCGTCGCCGGAAAGCCGCTGGTCCGCGATCCCGACGTGCTCGACACCTGGTTCTCGTCGGCGCTGTGGCCCCATTCAACCCTCGGCTGGCCCGCGGCCACCGCCGAGCTCGCCCGCTTCTATCCCACGAGCACGCTCGTCACCAGCCGCGACATCCTCACGCTGTGGGTCGCCCGGATGGTGATCATGGGTCTGTTCGACACCGGCGCCGTGCCGTTCCACGAGGTCGCGATCCACCCCAAGATCCTCGACCGCTACGGCGAGACGATGAGTAAGAGCAAGGGGAACGGTGTCGATCCCGTGGACGTGATCGACACGCTCGGCGCCGACGCGCTGCGGTTCGCGCTGGCGAGCCTGGCCACCGAGACGCAGGACGTGCGGATGCCGGTGGACTTCCAGTGCCCCGGCTGCGGCGGACTCGTGGAGCAGACGGTCGCCAACCGCGTCAAGCCGCGGATCGAATGCCCGAAGTGCGGCCAGCCCTTCCGCACGCAGTGGGCCGTGACGGAGGCCGATCGTGGCCTGCCCCGGGGGCCGGCCGTGAGCGAGAAGTTCGAGGCCGGCCGCAACTTCTCCAACAAGCTCTGGAACGCCACCCGCTTCGTGCTCATGCACCTCGAGGGCTTCGCGGCGGCGCCGATCGACGCCGCGATCGCCGATCCGGCGACCGCCGACCTCGCCGACCGCTGGCTGGCGAGCCGGCTGGCGACCGTGACCCGCGACGCGACGCGGGCGATCGACGAGTACCGGTTCGCCGAGGCCGCGCGGCTGCTGTATGCCTTCGCCTGGGACGAGTTCTGCAGCGCCTACCTCGAACTCTGCAAGCCGCGGCTCGCCGACCCCGCGGCCCGCGACCGGGCCCGCGAGATGCTGCTCGTCGGCCTCGACACGATCCTCCGCCTCCTGCACCCGATCATGCCCTTCGTCACGGAGGAGATCTGGCAGCACCTGCGGGCGACTGCGGCGGGCCGGCGGATGCCCTGGGACGCCGCGGCGGTTCCCGAGTCGATCATGGTCGCCGCCTGGCCGGCGCCGCCGGCGGCCTGGATCGACCCGCGGACGGAGGCGCAGTTCGACGCCTTCCTGGCCGTCGTGGCCGCGATCCGCGAGATTCGCGCCCGGCAGAACGTGCCGCCGCGGACGCGGCTGCCGGTGGCCATCCGGGCGGACCGCGACCGGGTCGAGCTCCTCCGCCCGCTCCATGCGCCGCTCGAGTCGATGGCC
>JBIPLS010000243.1:0-3177 GCA_044368305.1 Pirellulales bacterium | reverse complement strand
CGCCGACGGTGACGGCCCGGTGGAAATCGCCGAGGATCCGCCCGTAGGGCGTGTCGGCGATCGGCTTCGTTCGCAGGTCGGCGGCCTTGACGGTCGCCGCGATCACCTTGCCGAGTCGGCTCACCAAGAACACCTCGACGTTCCAGCCCGCCAGCTTCTGCTGCTGCTTGATCGATTCGAGGTCGGTGGCGACCTTGTCGAGCGCGCGATCCACTCCCGCCACGCCCACGAACGCCCCGTTGACCACGATCGGCCAGGTCTGCTCGACCATCAGTCGGCCCTGGTAGTCGTAGGGCTCGGTGACCATCGCCTTGTCGGCCTGCATGGGGTCGTGAAACCGCTCCTTGCAGCCGGCGTAGTAGAGGCTGTCGAGCATGACCAGTGGCGTGAGCAGGATGCCCTGGCCGCCGTTGCGGTCCCGGAACCAGTAAGGGATGAACCGACCCTCGGGGGACAGCGCCTGCGGCGGGATGCGGGCGAGCGCCGACGGCGTGGACTGGTCGGCCGACGGTTCGGGCGCCGGCAGGGCCGCCTCCTTCGGGGCGCCGCCGGCCGCCCCGGCCGTGGCCGCCGCGGCGGCCGCGTCGAGTCCGTCGGCGTTCGGCTCGTAGCCCAGGGAAACGCCGATGAACTGCGGGTGGGATTCGAGGACGTCGCGGGCCAGCCGCAACGCGTCGAGCCGGCGGCCGAGCAGGCCGTTCTCGACCGCCAGCGCCATCGTCTTCGCCGCCGTCACCGCCTCCAAGGTGCCGCGGTCGATGTCGGCCGCGAGCATCTTCACGCGATCGACGAGGATCTCCTCGCCGCACCCCAGGAGCAGCGACCGCATCCGCACGAAGTTCAGGCCCAGGACGGTGGCCATGATCGCCGCCGCCGGCAGGACTCCCAGCAGGAGCAGGCGGGTGCGGATGCCGATGTGCGGAAGACGCATGGGTGGGTGGCAAGCGGGACGACGGCCGTCGTAACCCTAGGTTACCGTCGGGAAAAACGCCGTTCCCGGAATGGGTCCCGGCGCGGCACAAAATCCCTCCAGACCGTATAACCGTGCGTCGCGTCGGTCCCGATCGGCCGTCCGCCCCACCCGGTCGCCCCTGTCATGTGGCTCGCCCAAGACTACGACGCCATCCTCTTCGATTGCGACGGCACGCTCGCCGACACCATGCCCGCCCACTACCGGGCGTGGCTGCACGTCACGTCCGCGCATGGCATCCCCTTCGACGAGGATCGGTTCTACGGTCTCGGCGGCCGTCCCACCCGCGACATCCTCGCCACGCTCGCCCGCGAGGCGGCGGTCGAGATCGACCTCGATCGTGGCGTCCGCGAGAAGGAGTCGGCCTTCCTCGCCCAGCTCGACCGGGTGGCCGCGATCGATCCGGTGGTGGAAGTCGTGCGCCGGTCCCGCGGCCGGGTGCCGATGGCCGTGGTCACCGGCGGCCAGCGGTCCGTGTGCCTCCGCGTCCTGGAGCACGTGGGCATCGCCGCGTCCTTCGACACGCTGGTGACCAGCGAGGATACCGCCCGGCACAAGCCGGAGCCGGAGCCGTTCCTGGAGGCGGCCCGCCGGCTCGGGGCCCGTCCGGGGCGGTGCGTCGTCTGGGAGGACAGCGACCTCGGCATCGAGGCCGCACGGCGGGCCGGCATGGAGTGGATCGACGTGCGGTCGTTCCACGTGCCCCGGCGGGTGAGCGAACCATGACGCGGCCGGTCGTGACGCTCGACGACGTCCGGCAGGCCCGCGAGCGGATTCGCTCCGGCCTCCAGCGCACCCCCTGCCCGGCGAGCATCCCGCTCTCCGAGGCCACCGGCGCGGAGGTGTATTGCAAGCTCGACCTCCTCCAGCGCACGGGCAGCTTCAAGGAGCGCGGGGCCCGCAACGCGCTGCTGCTGCTCGATGCCGAGCAGCGGCGGCGGGGTGTCGTCGCCTCCTCGGCCGGCAACCACGGACTGGGCCTGGCCTACCACGGCCGGCTGCTCGACATTCCCGTGACGGTGGTGATGCCGCGGTTCGCGCCGCTGGTGAAGGTGACCACCTGCCGCCGGCTCGGGGCCCGCGTGATCCTGGAGGGGGAGACCTTCGAGGACGCCCGGCGGCTGGCGGTGGAACTGGCGGCGGCCGAGCGGCTGGAGCGGATCCACGGCTTCGACGATCCGCGGGTCATCGCCGGGCAGGGCACGATGGCCCTGGAGGTGCTCGAGGACGTGCCCGACGCCGACGCGATCATCGTGCCCACGGGCGGGGCCGGCCTGCTGGCCGGCGTGGGCATCGTGGCCAAGGCGCTGCGGCCCGAGATCCGGCTGATCGCCGTGGAGCCGGCGGCGGCGCCGAGCTTCGGCGCCTCGCTGGCGGCGGGCCGGCCCGTGCAAGTGCCCATCCGGCCGACGCTGGCTGACGGCCTGGCGGTGGGCCGCGTGGGCGACGTGTCGTTCGCGTTGGCCGCGCCGCTGGTGGACCAGGTCGTGACGGCGAGCGAGGCGGCGGTGGCGCTGGCCGTGCTGCGGCTGCTCGAGCTGGAGAAGACCGTGGTCGAGGGGGCGGCCGCGGCGGCCCTCGTGCCGCTGCTCGGCGACGACTGCCCGGACCTCGCCGGCCGCAAGGTCGTGATCCTGCTCTGCGGCGGCAACATCGACCTCACGATCCTCGACCGCGTCATCGACCACGGCCTCGCCGCCGACGGCCGCCGCTGGCGGTTCACGACGCAGATCAGCGACCGGCCCGGCGGCATCGCCCGGCTCACGGCGGCGATCGCCGCGGCCGGGGCGAGCGTCCGAGAGATCGTCCACGACCGGGCGTTTTCCGGGCCGGACGTGTTCCGCACGGCCGTGGACGTGACCGTGGAGACGGCCGACCGCGAGCACGTGGCCGCCCTCGCCGAGCGGCTCCATGCCGACGGCTTCACCGTCGAGCCCGCGACGACCTGGAGCGGCGGTCTCTGACCGCCGGATCCCCCGGCTCGCGCCGGGGGGCTTCCTGGGTCCGCATGCGATCTGAAAAGGCCGAAGAATTCGGCACCGAACCAGTGGCAACGGGCGTGGGCCCGGAGATCGTCGCTCATGATGCCCCGGGCGCAAGCCCGGGGACTGTGCGATTGCAAGTGTACTGAACCAGCAGGGTGCGAGTCCCTGTCGGTGGCCGGCCTGGCTGCCGTAACCGAACGAAACTGCGTCCCCGCGAGGGGA
>JBIPLS010000242.1:0-3209 GCA_044368305.1 Pirellulales bacterium | reverse complement strand
AGGCCCGCCAACGGCTCGAGGCGGCCGGCCTGCCGGCCCGCTTGGTCGTCGATTGCAGCCACGCCAACTCGGGCAAGGACCACCGCCGGCAGGCGCTGGTCTGGCGGGACGTGCTCGAGCAGCGGATTGCCGGCGACCGATCGATCGTGGGGATGATGCTCGAGAGCAACATCAACCCCGGGAGCCAGCCGGCGCATGCCGACCGGACGCGACTGGCGTACGGCGTCTCCATCACCGACGGGTGCATCGGCTGGGAGGAAACCGAGGCCCTCCTCGTCGAGGCCCACGGCCGGCTCGCCTGACGCGGCGAAAACTGGCATCGACCGCGGCCGCCGCCCCGGCTACCCTCCCGCCGTCCGGCGCCCAGGTTCCCGCGCCATCCGTCCTCGCGAAAGGATTCGCCATGCGTCATTCGCGCCGCCGCTTCGGGCTCGCTCTCCTCGCGCCGCTCGGCGCGATCGCCGCCGCCGGGCCGGCCCCGGCGCAGGCGCCGCAGCCGCTCCAGCAGCCCATCTACCTGCAGCCTCCACCCCAGCAGGCGGCCCAGGGAGGCGCGGAGGTGCAGACGGTGGTCAATGCCCGCCAGGCTCTCGACGAGTTCTGCAACCTGCAGATCGAGTCGATCCCGCCAGCGATGCTGCACGCGGCGGAGGGCGTCGCCATCTTCCCCAACATGGTGAAGGGCGGCTTCATCCTCGGCGTCAACTACGGCCGGGGCGTGCTCCTGGTCCGCAAGGCGGATCGCACCTGGTCCGCCCCGGCGATCGTCACCATGGGGGGCGGCAGCCTGGGATTCCAGGCGGGCGTGCAGGCCGCCGACATCGTCCTCGTGTTCGCCACGCCGAAGAGCCTGCAGGGCATCCTCGCCGGGCAGAAGGTGACCCTGGGCGCCGATGCCTCGGTCGCGCTGGGGCCGGTGGGCCGCCAGGCCAACGCCGGCACCGACGCCCGCTTGGGCGCCGAGATCTATTCCTATGCCCGCAGCCGCGGCCTGTTCGCCGGAGTGTCGCTCGGCGGGTCCGACCTGTCGATCGACGACAACGCCGACGCGGCGCTCTACGGCCGCTTCGGCGTCACGCCGGCCGACGTCTTCAACGGCCAGCAGCTCCAGATCAGGCCCGAGGTGCAGCAGTTGATCGACGACCTCAACGCCCGCACGCGACCGCAGCCGGCGGCCCCGGCCGGGCCACAACTGCAGGTCGCCGCCCCGCCGCAGCAACCGATCGCCGGCGGCCTGCAGCCGATCGCCGCGTCGCCGCCCGCCGCCGTGCCGTCCATCCCGGCGGTCGCGCGGCCGAGCACCGACCCCGACCTGCCCCCGCTGGTGCCGATCCAGCGGTAGCCCGGGGCGGCCCACGCGCGTTGCACGCGGCCTCTCAAGCGGGCGTCACGATCCCGAACCGAATCATCTGCGGGAGAGTCTTGCCCACGAAGGACTCGCAGGCGGCCTGCACGATCTCCAGGCGGATCGCTGGGTCGCTGACAGGCTGGCCGTCCTTCTGGATCGAACGGCCTGCCGCGACGAGGCGGGCGTCGATCCGAGCGGCCAGCCCGTCGTTGCCACCGGCGGCCAATTCCATCAGGATGGCGGCATCCAGATCGCCGATCACCTGCCCCGTGCCGGTGGCCATGCTCGCCAGGGCGACGGGCCGTCCGGAAAGCGCGTCGCCGGCGAGCAGCAGGCCATTGAAGGCCTCCGGGACGGTGATCGGTCCGTTCGACACCGTGGCCGAGTCGAGCAGCGGCCCGGCGGACACCTCGAACAGGGCCATCGCCACCCCGGCATCGACGGCCCGCACCAGATCCTCCGGCGGCGTGCCCGCCAGCCGCGGGTCGGCGAGGATCTCGGAGAGACGCAGGCTGCGGTCGCCGAGCACGTCGAGCAGGGCCTGGTAGAGCGGCCCGTCCACCGTGGATGTCACCACGCCCAGATTCGCCTGGTAGGGCAGCGTGGTGCCCGGCCGTGTCGCGCGGAAATACAGGTCGTCGGCCTCTCGGAGCCGTGCATCGACCGCGGTCAGGGGCCGCGGCTCACGGGCATACACGTCCCAGCGGAATGCGGTGTTGGCGCAGAAGTCCTTGTGGGCCTCGGTCACGAGGCGGTCCTTCGTGGTGCGGAAGAGCTCCTGGAACTCCGGTCGCACGCAGAGATCCCAGAAGTTCGTGTACACGGGCAGCGAGCCGACGAAGGAGAGCCCGGAGGCCGCGAACATGCCGGCGACTTCCGCGAAGTAAAAGCTCGTCCAGTGCTCGTTGAGATATTCGTGCACGAGATAGCGGGGGTCGTGCTTGAGCAGCCCGTCCACGTAGGCGGCCGCCCGCGGATTGTCGTCGAAATACTTGGCATGCTTGTCCCGGATGAAGACGACGTAGGCCAAGGCGTCGCGGATCCGCTGCACGCTGTCCCCCTGCCGCAGAGCGGCATATTGGCGGAGGATGCCTCGGATCGGCTGGAGATGGGCCCAGCCCGGCATGGCGTTGTAGCTCACCAGCAGGAGCCCGCCCGGAGCCAAATGGCCGCGGGCGATCGCGAGAATCTCATCGCGAACGTGCTGCGCCACCCAACTGAAGACGCCGTGCAAGGCGATGAACTCGAAGCGGCCGATGTCGGCGGGCAGGCCCCCGAAGCCGGCCGTGATCACGCGGGCGTTGCCCAGGCCGCCGGCGGCGATCTCCCGCTCCACCACGGCGGTATGCTCCGGGTTGACGTCCACGCCCACGAACTCGCCCTGCGGGTTGGCGGCGGCCAGGGTGGTCAGGCAGCGGCCGAGGCCGCAGCCGAGTTCCAGGTAGCGGAAGCCCGGCCGCACCGGTGGCGGCGCCACACGATTGAGGGCGGCGACGTGGCGGATCGCCGCCGGGGCGAGGTGCGGATAGAAGCCGGGGATGTACGAGACGTCGGTGATGTAGCCTGCGGCGTTGGTCGTAGCCAAGGGAAAGCCTCCTGGAGTTCAGGGATCGTCACGCGTTGCGGGTCAGTTTGCGATAGCGGCGGACGATTCGCCGCCGCACCGAGGCCGCCAGGTCGGGCAGCCGGTCGAGGCCGAGCAGCCGGGCCGGGCCGCGCCGCCGGGACACGGGCTCGATCGGCGTCTCGAAGATCTCGGTGAAGCGGTCGAGGATGGCCTCGAGGTCGGCGCACCGCGGCACGCGATTGCCGCGATACCAGGGCCGTGCCAGGACCGAGTGCAGCAGGGCATCGTCGCGGT
>JBIPLS010000241.1:0-3226 GCA_044368305.1 Pirellulales bacterium | reverse complement strand
GCTCGACGGCAGGCAGGTGGCGGTGGAGTCGCTCAAGGGCGTGCCCGTGCTCGTGCACTACTGGGCGACCTGGTGTGAGCCGTGCAAGGTGGACATCGCGCAGATCCGCGAGCTGTACACGAAGTACGGCCCGAAGAAGTTCGCCGTCGTCGGGGTGGCCCTCGACACCGACAAGGAGCAGCTGGCCAAGTACCTCCAGGGCAAGCCGATTCCGTGGCCGCAGCTGCACGAGACCGGCGGGCTCGACGGCCGGCTCGCCGAGGAGCTCGGCGTGCTCACGCTGCCCACCATGCTGCTCATCGACGCCGACGGCAAGGTCGTCGATCGCAGCCTCGTGATCACCGACCTGGAGAAGAAGCTTGAGGCCATGGTCGGGGGCAAGTAGGCCGCCGCGGGTGGCTGGGCGGTCTCGGCGGGCCGGCCTGGGCTTGGCTCGCCCGGCCTGCGGTCGCTATGGTCCGCCCGCTTCCGCCCGGAGACCCGTCGCATGCTGCCCCTCGCCGTCGCCTTCAGTCCCGTGCTCTGTGCCTTCGGGGCCGTGCAGATCCTGGGCCTCGCGGCCGCGGGCCTGGCCCGTCTCGCGGAGGGCACGCGGCACGAGCAGAGCGGCCAATGGCTCTGCCTCGGGGCCCTGGCCACCATCGGCGCGCTGTGCGGCGCCGCGATCCAGTTCGGCCCCGACACGACCGCGGCCTGTGCCGTGACGCTCGCGCTGATGACGCTCATCGCCGTCGTCGATTTCACGCCGCGCGGCTGACCGGCCGCTTCTCCAGTTTCCCCGAATCGCCCGGCCAGGCGGGGTTTCCGCGCGAATCGGAAAAAAACTCCCCTCCGGCACGACCGGCAGCCGAAGAAGAACCAGAGGTCCGGCGTCGCTTCGTCCGCGTCGGGCCTGCCACCGCCCCGGCGGCCGGGTTCGATCCAAGGAGCCACAACGCATGTCCATCTCCAGGTCCACGTTTCTCATGGCCGTCGTCGCGGCGCCGTTGCTGACGGCGACGGCTTGGGCCGATGATCTGGCGGCCGGCGTCGCCAGCAAGTTGCGCGACTCCGGCGCCCTCGCCGGCTACCGCGTCAACGTCAAGGCGAAGTCGGGAACCGTGTGGCTCGAAGGCACCGTTTCCGACGACCGGCAGCTCGCGGCCGCGATCGGCATCGCGGAGACGACGCCCGGCGTGGAGCGGGTGGTGAACCGGCTGATCGTCGAGCGGCAGGCGGAATCCGCCCAGGCTCCCCTCGGCATGCCGGCTTCGGCCTGGGGAGTGGCCGGGATGCCCGCGCCGGCGGCACCCGCCGACGTCGCCGCGCAGCCGGAACCGGCGAAGCAGTCGTTCAATCCGCTGGCGATCTTCAGCGGAGGGCTCTTCGCCGCCAAGGACGAGGCCGACGTCCAGCCGACCCAGCCGCAATCCGATCTGCAGCTCGTCGCCGGCGTGAAGCCGCAGCCTGGCCGGGCGCCGCAGCGTGCGGCGACCGCCGGCCGGATGCCGTCACCGGGCCGCGGGCCGATGCCCCTGGCCGCCAAGGGTGCCCGGCCGATGAAGCCGCCCATGGGGCCGCCGAAGGGATACCGCACGGCGATGCGGACCAGCGGAGTCGGCGAGCCGATGATGCTGCCCAACGGGCTCCAGGACGGCCAGATCGTGCCCGGCACGATGCAGTATGGCGAGGGCTATCCCGCCGGTCCGGCGGGCGACGGTGGCCCGCCCGTCGGCCCGCAGGGTGGTTACGCCGGGGGCGGTCCGATGCCGATGGGCGGGCCGGGCGCGGGCATGCCGCCGGTGCCGATGCGCGGCAACGGCCCGAACATGCCCAACTACGCGTGGCCCAGCTACGCCGCCTATCCGAACTACGCGGCCGTGCAGTATCCGACGCAGTATTCGCCGACGGCCTGGCCGTACATCGGGCCGTTCTATCCCTACCCGCAGGTGCCGCTGGGCTGGCGCCGGGTGTCGCTCGAATGGGACGACGGCTGGTGGTGGCTCGACTTCGACGATCGGCATTACCACTCGCATCATCGCTGAGTTGACCGCCGCCGGGCCATCCATGGCCCCGGCAGCTGGACCCGCCGCGGTGCAAGCCGAGGTTGCACCGGGCGGGCGGGCCGCCATCCTGGCGGCGAGTTGACCGCTTGCCGGGCCATCCGTGGCCCCGGCAGCTGGGGCCCGCCGCGGTGCGACCAAGTCCATCCTCCAGAGGGCGCTCGTCGGCTCCGGCCGACGGGCGTCGCGGCGTTTGCCGGCGGAATGGGCGACACGGCTTGCCCAGGCGGAAAAATCCGCAAGTTCGCGGGCCGCCCCGGTCGATACCACCGGCACGACCGGTGTTTTCCACGCGGCCCGAGGAGTGCGAAGCATGGCGACGCGGATCCAGTTTCTCGTCACGGCGTTGATCGTGGCCGTGGGCACGTCCTCGCAGACCGGCTGCTTCTGGCTCACCGCCCAGGGGCCGAACATCGGTCCGCTGGCGATCCCGATCCCGGTGCCGGTCGGCATCCAGAAGGCCAAGGAAGACCAGTTCTGGAACTACGAGCGGTACGAGCGGGCACCCGTGCTCGGGCCCCTGCAACCCGGCGGCCCCTGCGAGGCCCTCGACGAGCCGAGCGACGACGAGGTGATGCGGGCTCTGGAGAAGGCCCGCCCCGTGCAGGGCAACTGGCCGTTCCTCTACGAGGTGCAGCGGAATCACGTTCGCATCGCGAAGTGCAAGATCGCCGACTACGTCGATCCGCCGCGGCACATGCCGCTGGTGGGCCCGGTGCAACTGCACCACGCCCACTACAAGTGCACGGTCTACTTCCAGGAGGTGAAGCGGATCGGCTGGCCCGTTCCGCACACGCTCGTGGACGAGGATTGCCAGGAAGTGCTCTACATCGACCACGACCACCTGCACATGGTGGGCGACGTGTGCACGGGGTGCGACGCCAACTTTTAGGCGTGCACGGCCATCCATGGCCCGTGCACGCCTTGGCCGGCGTGGTCGCAGCCAGAGGTGCGACCAGCCGGCCGGGCGGCCGCACCTCCGGGCGGCCGTGGCCGCCGCGGAGCGGCGGCGTGGCGGCTCGACGAGGCGCCGATCCGAGCCACGCCTGACGCGAGGCACGCGGCGCGGCCTGCGGCCGCTGCGTGCGGGTGGCAGCGTGTGCATTTTCTGTGGAGGTCGTTGCCGACCGTCCTGCGTCAAGAGACGGCTGCCCGCCTGGATGGCGGGCCCTCGCGAGCCGGCG
>JBIPLS010000007.1:0-33337 GCA_044368305.1 Pirellulales bacterium | reverse complement strand
CTGGGCGACGTTCTCCTTCTTCTGCTTGGCCGGGTTCCAGGCCCGGCTGCCGGCCTTGAGCGTGCCGGAGTAGACGCGGAGGAAATACAGGTCGCCGTGCTTCTCGGCGACGATCTTGAAAACGAGACCGCAGAACGGCTCCTTGGGGTCGGCCTTCCGCGCGATCGTGGTCGGAACCTTCTTCGTCGGATCGAGGCCCTCCACCGGCGGCACGTCGGCCGGGCTCGGCAGGTACCAGGCGACCGCGTCGAGCACCGGCTGGATGCCGATGCAGTCGAGGGCCGAGCCCGCCAGCACGGGCACCACCTGACGGGCGATCGTGGCCTGCCGGATCGCCTTGCGGATCACCTCGGGCGGGATCGGCCCCTCCGCCATGGCCAGTTCCGCCAGCTCGTCGGAGAAGTCGAAGAGCGTGGAGACGAGCTGCTCGCGGTACAGGGCCGCCTCGTCGGCCAGTTCGTCCGGGATCGGCGCCGCCGTCACCTGCGCGAGCGCCGCGCCGCCTGCCAGGGCCTCGTCCTTGGGCGGGAACGTGAGGAGTTTCATCTCCACCAGGTCCACGATCCCGCGAAAGGGATTCTTGACGTGCGGCGGCCCCAGGCCCTGCGGCAGGTGCAGCACCAGGGGCCGCGCGGCCAGCCGCTTCTCGATCTGGGAGACGGTGCCGTGGAAGTCGGCCCCCTCGCGGTCGAGCTTGTTGACGAGCGCGATCCGCGGCACGCCGTACTTGTCGGCCTGCCGCCAGACGGTCTCGCTCTGGGCCTCGACGCCCTCGCGGGCGGAAAACACCACCACCGCCCCGTCGAGCACGCGGAGGCTGCGCTCGACCTCCGCCGTGAAGTCCACGTGCCCCGGCGTGTCGATGAGGTTCACCGTCACGTCCCGCCACTGGAACGACACGGCCGCCGAGTAGATCGTGATCCCCCGCTCCTGCTCCTCGGGGTCGAAGTCGGTGATCGTGGTGCCGCGATCGACCTCGCCCAGGCGGTGGCTGGTCTTCGTGAAGAACAGGAGCCGCTCGGTGAGCGTGGTCTTGCCGGCGTCGATGTGGGCGACGATGCCGATGTTGCGGATCGCGTCGAGGTGGCGGGGCATGGGCGGGTCTGGCACGCGGTCCGGGCACGGGCGGGCCGCCAGATCATTCACCAACCACGGCGTCCTTGTCCACCCGGCCGCGGTCGGTCAGCCGAGCCGGCGCCGCACCGCCTCGAAGGCGGCCACGGCCCGCTCCAGGTCCGCCGGCGTGTGGGCCGCCGACACCTGCGTGCGGATGCGGGCCTTGTCCTGCGGGACCACGGGATGCGAGAAGCCGACCACGTAGACGCCCTCGTCGAGCATCGCCTCGGCCATCCGCGCCGCCCGGGCCGCGTCGCCGACCATCACCGGCACGATCGGATGGGTGCCAGGAAGGATGGCGAACCCCCGGGCCGTCATCTCGGCCCGAAAGAAACGCGTGTTCGCCTCCAGGGTGTCGCGGAGCGCCGGCGAGGCCTCGAGCAACTCCAGCGCCTTGACCGCCCCGGCGGCCACGGGCGGCGCGACCGTGTTGGAGAACAGGTAGGTCCGCGACCGCTGCCGCAGCCAATCGACCAGCACGCGGCGGCCCGCGGTGTAGCCGCCGCTGGCGCCGCCGAGCGCCTTGCCCAGCGTGCCCGTGAGGATGTCGATCCGATCCATGACGCCGCAGTGCTCGTGGGTGCCGCGGCCGCGCGGACCCACGAAGCCCACGGCGTGCGAATCATCCACCATCACCAGCGCGTCGTGCTCGTCGGCCAGCTGGCAGATCGCCGGCAGGTCGGCGAGGAAGCCGTCCATCGAGAACACGCCGTCGGTGGCGATCAGCCGAAACCGCGCGTCGCGGGCCTCCTCCAGCCGGGCCCGCAGGTCGGCCATGTCGTTGTTGCGATACCGCAGCCGCCGCGCCTTGCACAGCCTGATGCCGTCGATGATGCTCGCGTGGTTGAGCTCGTCGGAGATGACCGCGTCCTCGGGGCCGAGGATCGTCTCGAACAGCCCTCCGTTGGCGTCCCAGCAGGAGTTGTAGAGGATCGTGTCCTCCATGCCGACGAACCGGCTGATCCGCTCCTCGAGGTCGCGGTGCAGCCGTTGCGTGCCGCAGATGAACCGCACGCTCGCCAGGCCGTAGCCCCAGGTGTCGAGCGCGGCGCGGGCGGCCGCGACGACCTCGGGGTGGGAGGCGAGGCCGAGGTAGTTGTTGGCGCACATGTTGAGCACGCTGCGGCCGCCGGCGACCCGCACGTGGGCGGCCTGGGGCGACTCCAGCACCCGCTCCCGCTTGTAGGTGCCCGCGACCCGCATGCCCTCGGCCTGCGCGGCGAGGGAGTCGTAGAGCTGCGCGCGGCTCATGCGTCGCCCCAGCGGAGGATCACCTTGCCGCTCTGCCCGGACTGCATCGCCGCGAACCCCTGTTCGAAATCGCTGAAGTGGAAGCGGTGGGTGATGACCGGGGTGATGTCGAGACCGCTCTCGATCATCACGGTCATCTTGTACCAGGTCTCGTACATCTCCCGGCCGTAGATGCCCTTGATCGTCAGCATGTTGAACACGACCGTGTTCCAGTCGATGGCGATCGGCTCCGCGGGAATCCCCAGCATCGCCACCTTGCCGCCGTGGCACATCGCCTCGAGCATCTGGGACAGGGCGGCCGGCGCGCCCGACATCTCCAGCCCCACGTCGAACCCCTCCTTCATGCCCAGTTCGCGGGCCGCGTCGGCGATCTTTTCCGTCCGCACGTCGAGGGCCACCGTCGCCCCCATCCGCCGGGCCAGGGCGAGCCGGTGGGGATTGACGTCGGTGACCACCACGTGCCGCGCGCCGGCGTGCCGCGCCACCGCCACGGCCATCAGGCCGATCGGCCCGGCGCCCGTCACGAGCACGTCCTCGCCGAGCACGTCGAACGACAGCGCGGTATGCACCGCGTTGCCCAGGGGATCGAAAATCGAGGCCACGTCACGGTCGATCGCCGGGTCGTGGTGCCAGACGTTGCTCATCGGCAGCGCCACGTATTCGGCGAAGGCGCCGGGCCGGTTCACGCCCACGCCGAGCGTGTCCTTGCAGAGATGCCGCCGGCCGGCAAGGCAGTTGCGGCAGCGGCCGCAGACGACGTGCCCCTCACCGGACACGACCTCCCCGGGAAAGAAGTCGCGGACGTTCGCGCCGACGGCCACGATCTCGCCCACGAACTCGTGCCCCACGACCATCGGCACCGGGATCGTCTTCCGGGCCCAGGCGTCCCAGTTGTAGATGTGCAGGTCGGTGCCGCAGATGCCGGTCCGATCGACGCGGACGAGGACGTCGTTGATGCCGATCGTCGGCACCGGCACGCGTTCCAGCCACAGGCCGGGGGCGGACTCGCGCTTCACCAACGCATGCATCGTTTCCATGAGGGCAACCGTGGGGAGACGTCCTGACGACACTCACATCTTCTCGACCGCGGCGATGCCCAGCAACTCCAGCCCCTGCCGCAGCACGCGACCGGTGAGGTCGCAGAGCGACAGCCGGCTGTGCCGCTCGCGGCCCTCCGCCTTGAGCACGGGAAGCGTGTCATAGAACGTCGAATAGCAGCCCGCCAGGTCGTAGAGCCAGGCGGTGAGAAGGTTCGGCCGGTAATCGGCCTCCACGTCCTCGAGCGTCTCGCCGAACCGCAGCAGTTCCAGGGACAGGGCCCGCTCCTGCGGCGTCGCCAGGAGGATGGCGGCGTCCTGCCGGAGGCGGTCGCGGTCGATGCCCCCCTTGGCGAAAATGCCCTCCGCCCGGGCCACCGCATACTGCATGTAGGCGGCCGTGTTGCCCGTGAGTTGCAGCATCTTGTCGAAGCTGAAGACGTAGTCCGTGGTCCGATTCTGCGACAGGTCGGCGTATTTGACGGCCCCGATGCCCACCGCCTCGGCCACGTGGCGGCGGTCCGCCGCGGTCAGGCCGGCCCGGCCCTCGTCGCCGGCGGCCACGATCCGGGCCGCCCGCTCCACGCCCTCGTCGAGCAGGGCCTCCAGACCGACGGTGTCGCCGGCCCGCGTCTTGAACGGCCGGCCGTCCTCCCCGAGCACGGTGCCGAAGCCGACGTGCACCAGATCCACGGCCGCGATCCCCTCGAGCCCCCAGCGGCGGGCGGTGGCGAACACCTGCTCGAAGTGGCCGCTCTGCCGGTGATCGACGACATACAGGATGCGGTCGGGCCGCCAGTGCTCGAGTCGCCAGCGGATCGTGGCCAGGTCGGTGGTCGCGTAGAGGAAGGCGCCGTCGGCCTTGCGCACGAGCAGCGGCGGCGCGTCGTCGCCACCGAGGAACACGCCGATCGCCCCGCGGCTCTCCCGGGCGATTCCCTTGGCCACGAGGTCGGCGACGGTCGCCGCCAGCAGCGGCTGGTAGAAGCTCTCGCCGAGGGCGTGATCGAAGCGGACGTGCAGCCGGTCGTAGATGCGGTCGATCTCGGCGCGGCAGGCCGGCATGAACCGCTCCCACAGCGCCCGGTTCTCGGGATCGCCCTCGTGGAGCTTCGCGGTCTCGGCGAGCACCTCGCGGCCGGCGTCGGGAAACCGCGCGGCCAGGGCCGCCGCCTCCGGATCGCCGGCGAGCTCCTCGGGATGGGCGTCGGCCACCTTGCGGACGAGCCGGTAGAGGCGGCCGAGCTCGGCCGTCGGGTCGGCCGCGAAGGCCCGGTCGTCGCGGCATCGCTTCCAGCCCCAGAGGATCATGCCGAACTGTGTGCCCCAGTCGCCGAGGTGGTTGTCGGTGATCACGCGGTGGCCGCGAAACCGCAGGATCCGGGCCAGCGCGTCGCCGATCACGGTGGAGCGAATGTGGCCCACGTGCATCGGCTTGGCGACGTTGGGCGAGCTGAAATCGACGACGATCGTCGCCGGCCGGGAGACCGGCGACACTCCTAGCCGGTCGTCCGCGACCGCCGCGGCGACGGCGGTCGCCAGGGCGTCGTCGCGGACGCGGACGTTGATGAACCCCGGGCCCACGGGGTCGCCCGGCGGCTCGAACAGGGGGGCATATCCCGGAGCCTCCGGCAGGCGGGCGGCGATCGCCGCGGCCACCTCCCGCGGCTTGCGGCCGGCCCGCTTCGCCAGGGCCATCGCCATGGTGCCGGAGTAGTCGCCGAACTTGGCGTCGGCGGTCTCCCGCACCTGGTCGAGGAGCGCCGGCAGCTCGGCGGGGTCGAGAGCCGCCATCCCGTCCGCGACGATCCCCTCCAGGGCCGCGCGGAACGCCTGCCGCAGCGTGGCGCGGAGGTTCACCCGGCCTGGCACCGCGGCGCCGCTCATCGGGTCGCCCCGGCGGGAATCGGCACCGCCTCGGCGCCGCTCCACAGGTGCTCGATGTCCCAATACTCGCGGGCCTCGGCATCGAAGAGATGCACCAGCACGTCGCCGTAGTCGAGCACGATCCAGCGGCCCTCCTCGTAGCCCTCACCGCCGCGCTTGTGGTCGTGGAGCTCGGCCTTCACGACCTTCTCGATCTCGTCGGCGATGGCGTGCAACTGCCGGCGGCTGCCGCCGGTGGCCACCACGAAATAATCGAACATGTCGGTGAGCCCGCGCAGGTCGAGCACCCGCACGTCACGGCCGCGGGTCTCGTCGGCCACCCGGGCCGCCGTCATGGCCAGCCGGCGCGCGCGGTCTTCGCGAGCGGTGGGTGTGTCGCGGGTCTGGCGGGAGGTCGTCACTGCGGTCGCGGATTCCTGACAGCGGGACCGCCGGCGGGCCGCTGCGGCGGAGTCTAGCAGACTCTGGAGCATGTTTGCCGCCGCGGGAAGCCGCGGGCGGCGACCCCGCAAACCCGCGACGTTTCCGGCGGGCGACCGCCGCGGAAACCGTTCGGGGAAGGCCTCTGTCCGCCACCGTCGGGCGGACGGGCGGGCAGCGTCGCCGCCGTCACCGTCCGCCGGCGGACGTGGCGGCCAGGGCGATCCCGGCGAGGACGAGATCCGGCAGTTCGACGGCGCCGGGCAGGCAGTCGCGGACCATCCCGGCCGCCCCGCCGGTGAGGATCACCTGCGCCGCACCCGCGTGGGGCCGCTGGGCCTCGGCAACGAGCCGCTCGACGGCGCCCCGCACGCCCCAGCCGATCCCGGCGGCGATCGCAGCCCGCGTGGACCGCGCCGGCATCGGCGGCGGCGGCGCGTCGGCCAGCGCGGTCACGTCCGGCAGCCGGCTCGTGCCTTCCGCCAGCGCCCGCGCCATCAGGGCGGGCCCCGGCAGGATGGCCCCGCCCAGAAAGGCTCCGGCGGCCGAGACGACGTTGACGGTGGTCGCCGTGCCGCAGTCCACGACGATCGCCGGCCGGCCCGGCTCCTTGACGAGCACGGCCGCGGCCGCGGCGGCGAGCCGATCGATGCCCACGCGGTGCGGCTCGTCGATGGCCACCTCGAGCGGCAGGTCGGCATGACCGATGCGGCGTTGGCGGACGGCACGGTGGCGGGTGGCGGAGACCTCCGCGACCGCCGCCTCGAGCCGCACGGCGGCGGCCTCGTGCACGCTGGCGACCAGCAGCAGCGCGGGGCCGGGGGCGACGCCCGCCAGCCAGTTCTCCAGGTTCGCGGGCCGGAAGTCCCGGCTCAGAAGATCCTGGCGGCGGCCGACCCGCGGCAGCCGGCGTTCACCCGCGACGTCGCCATGATCCTCATGATCCTCGACCACGGCCAGCTTGATCCGCGTGTTGCCGACGTCCGCGACGAGCACGGTGACCGCGGGGCGGACGGGCGGATGGCCGGGAGTGGTCATGCCTGGCCGCTCCCGCGGTCGAGTTCCGCGACCACGGCCCGCAGCAGGGCGTCGAGCCCCGCGCCGGTCACCGCGCTGATGCCGATCACGGGGCGGCCGATGGCGGCGGCCAACGCGGCCCGCGCGGCCTCCGCTCCAGGCAGTTCGCTCTTGCTGACGACCACGATCTCCGGCCGGTCACCGAGCGCGGGATCGTGGCGGACGAGCTCCTCGCGGATGGCGCGGTAGTTGGCCAGCGGCTCGGTCCCGTCGGCGGGAAAGGGCTCGACCACGTGGACGAGGATTCCCGCCCGCTCCACGTGCCGCAGGAACTCGTGGCCCAGCCCCACGCCCGCGTGCGCGCCCTCGATCAGGCCGGGGAGGTCGGCGAGCACGAAGCTCCTGTCGCGGGACACCGCCACGATCCCCAGGATCGGCGCCTTGGTCGTGAAGGCGTAGTCGGCGATCTCGGGCCGGGCCCGGGACAGCCGCGAGAGCAGCGTGCTCTTGCCGGCGTTCGGCTTTCCCACGAGCCCCACGTCGGCGATCACTTTGAGTTCGAGCAGCAGCCGGCGGACTTCGCCCGGCTCGCCGGGCGTGGTCTGCCGCGGGGCCCGGTTGGTGGACGACTTGAAGTGCATGTTGCCCCGGCCGCCGACGCCGCCCCTGGCGGCCACGATCGTCGCGCCGGCCGCAGCCAGATCCTTGAGCACGATGCCCGTCGTCTCGTCGATCACGATCGTGCCCGGCGGCACGAGGAGCGTGAGGTCCGCGGCGTCCCGCCCCTGGCAGTTGGCCGGCCCGCCCGCACCGCCGTGCTCGGCCCGCCACTGACGGCGTTGGGACAGGGCCGCCAGCGAGTCCACGCCGGCCCGCGCCTCGAGGATCACGCTGCCGCCGTGGCCACCGTTGCCGCCGTCGGGGCCGCCCTTGGGCACGTACTTCTCCCGGCGGAAGCTGCAGATCCCGCGACCGCCATTGCCGGCGGTGACCTCGATCTGGACGCGATCCACGAACACGCCGGCACCTCGCGGGCTCCTCGTCCGTGGCAGACACCGGGCGGACGCGGCCGATGCCGCTCCCGGGAACGCCCGCCGCGGACCGGCGTCAGGCCGTCGGGGCGGCGACGACGTTCACCCGCCGTCCCTCACGGTCGAACATCACGACGCCTTCGGACAGTGCGAAGAGCGTGTAGTCGGTGCCCATGCCGACGTTGTGGCCCGGATGGAACTTCGTGCCCACCTGCCGCACGAGGATGTTCCCGGCCCGCACCCGCTCGCCGGCGAACTTCTTCACCCCGCGCCGCTGGGCGTTGGAATCGCGGCCGTTGCGGCTGGAACCCTGACCCTTCTTATGTGCCATCGCCTATCTCCCGGACGGAACCTAGAGGCCGTACGATCCCATGGCGAACGCCGCAAATCAAGGCCCGCCGACGTCTCGTTCGTAGCGGAAAACCCATTCGTGGTCAATTCCCTCGTGCACGGCCGCCGCCGCCGCGTAGAGCTGCGGGCCGCGCGGGCCCAGCAGGCCTTGCAGCAGCCGGGCCCGCTGCTCCGGCTGGGGATGGGTCTCGACGAGCTTCTGCAGCGTGGCGAAGGCCGCGAGCGCGTCCCCGCGTTCCAGTTCGCCGGGCCGAGCGGCCAGCTCGTCGACCACCGCGGCCGCGCGGGCGGCCGACAGTCCCTTCGCGAGCTGCTCGACGCGACGGCCTTCGCCGCCGAAGAAGGCCGCCGCCATCCGCTCCCGCTCCTCGGGCGTGGCCGCGGCCTCCAGCGCCCGCACGATGGTCGCCAATGACTCCAGCGGCTTGGCGGCGACCCGCTCGGGGGTCAGCCCGACGCCGTCGAGCGCCGCGCGGCGGGCGGCGTCTCGCGCGGCGTCTGCCGGACCGGCGACCGCCCGCGACAGCGCTTCGATCGCCGGGACGCCGAGGTCGCCGAACACGTCGTTGACCGCCGCGCCACGGGCGGCGGGGTCGGGCAGTGCGGCGAGCTTGCGGAACGCGGCCTCGAGCGGCAACAGGCTCGCCATGCCGCCTCCCGCATCCGGCTCCAGCAGGTCCGACCAGCCGAGCCCCAGCGCCTGCAGTCCCGCATCCGGTCGCGAGTTCACGAGCCGCGGCCGGCCGGCGATCTCCAGCAGCCGCGAGCCGATGGTCATCCGCTCGAACATGCCCCGGAAGCCGACCTGCATCTCCCGCGCGGCCTCGTCGCCCGGCCGCCAGAAGTCGAGTCGCAGGGACTCAAGCGCGTGTTCCATGTGGATGCCCGGCGGATCGTCCGGACCGATCGTGGAGCCGGGGATCTGCCGCCAGCGCATGGCGTTCGTGAGGCCGCGGACGTAGATCGAGAAGAAGTCGATCCGCGGATCGACGTCTTCCCAGACGGCGACGCCCCAGCGCTCCTCGCCGGGGGCGATGTCGGTCGTCGTCATCGACGCGCTGTCGTGCAGTCGGCCCGGGACGCGTTCCCGCGCCTGAATCGGCTCCATGGCGGAGGGCACGACGCGGTCGAGATAGGCCCGGTAGGCCGTCAACCCTTCGGCATCGGTGAGCGGTTCGAGGCTCTCGAGCACGAAGTGCGGCACGAAGCGAATCGCCGTCTCGAACGCTTCCGTGACGCGGTTCGTCCGATCCGCCGCATCGACGGCCGTCCGCCGCCCGCCCCCGTTCTTCACGCGATATACGACATACCAGACCCGTTTGCGCCGCATCTTCCCGTCGGCCGCGGGTACGTCCACGTCGATCGTCCGCGGGGGCTTGAAGGCGAACTCCAGGCACCACACGGGACCGGCGAACTCACGGTTTTTCGCCCGCTCGACGAACGTGGTGTTCTCGGGCGCCCGCTGCGGCGTCCACCGCCGATCGGCCTGGCCGGCGGTGACTTCCTCCAAATCGGCCCGCTGGACCGGGTCGTCGGCCGAGCGATCGGCAGGGATGATGGTCAGGGTGCCCGGCGCCAGCGGGCGAAACCCCTCCGCAGGGCCTGCGGCGCCTGCTGCGGCGGCGGCCGTGGCCAAGGCCATGGTCAAAGACCACCGCAAAAAACCCAGGGATTCCATGAGATTCCTCTCCGGCAAATACTACAGAATTCGCTTCTTTTTCCGAAGAAAATCGGCTTAATTTCACCAACATGCGGAACTTTCCTTGCTTGCCCATATTCCCCAAGCAACAATCTCGGTGACGTCCGATTTTTTGCGAGGAATTGGCCTACGACAACGGCCGTGGCCGAAAGACACTCCCGGCCCGACCGCAGTCCCGATCCCCGCGCCGGCCAGCCCCGTTCGGCTTCATCGATGCTGCAGAAAAACCCGCTTCAGCCGCCCCGCCCTTTCCGGGCCCCGGTGTCCCTGGGAAAGGTTCTGCCCACCCGCCGCGGGAGTTTCGTGTCGGCCGAGGATTTCGACGGCACCGGTGTGCTCGCGGGCGTCGATCCGTGCGAGTCGCGATATTGGTGGATCCCCGAACTGCTCGCGCCGGAAGGCGATGGCCGGCACGACGGGGCGACCGATCTTCAGGCCGCCCGGCTGGCCTCGTCGCGGCCTCCCGCCGCCGCCTGATCGACCTCGGCGGCCAGCGCGGCGTAGTCTTCCGCCCCGTGTGAGTCGGGCGCGTAGTCGAAGATCGACCTGCCGAAGCTCGGCGCCTCGGCCAGACGGATGTTGCGGCGGATGCGGGTCGCGAACAGGCGGCCCGCGGACCACGCCGGGTGAGCCGCTTCCCGGCCCGAGAAGAAGGCCGCCACGTCCCGACCGATCTCACCGGCCAGGCGGGTGCCGGCTTCGTGCATGCAGAGGACGACCCCCAGCAGCCGCAGCCGCGGGTTGACCCGTTCGGCCACCAGTTCGATCGTCTCCAGCAGCTTGCTCAGGCCGTGCAGGGCCAGGAAGTGCGGCTGGAGCGGCAGCAGCACCTCGTCCACCGCGGCCATCGCGTTGAGCGACAGCAGGCCGAGGGAGGGCGGGCAATCGACGACCAGGTAATCGAAATCGCGGCCCGCTCCCGCGCCGCCCCGACACCGGGGGTCGGCCTCGATCCGCTGGCGAAGGATCGACTCCCGACCGGGCTTTCCCGCCAGGGCCGCGTCGATGGCCGACAGGTCGATGTGCGACGGAACGAGGCACAGGTTGGCATCGACGTCCACGGTGGCCGCCGCCAGCGACTGCCCGCCGGTGAGCACGTCGAAGGCCGAGAGCGGATGCCCGCCCGGCGTCGCGCCCAGGTGGAGCGTGGCGTGGGCCTGCGGATCGAGATCGATCAGACAGACGCGGCGGCCGTGCCGCGCGAGGGCGACGGCGAGGTTGACGGAGGTCGTCGTCTTGCCGACTCCTCCTTTTTGGTTCGCGACGGCGATCGAGCGCATGGCGGACGGTCCTCGCGGCGGGAGGCGGGAGGATAGGCGGCCCCGGAGGCGACGGAAAGCCCGGTTTGGGCGGCTCACGGCCCCTCGAAGCCGATCCCAGCCGTCCTGGGGCAGGTCTTCTCGACCCAGGTTCTCAGCCCCCCCCGAATCCGCCCGAGGACAAGTCGCCCCGGCCGGCCCACGAGGCACGCCGCCCCGCGGTCCTTATCCATCGCGATCGCGACGACGGCCTGCGGCGGGGCGCCGGCCGCGGCCCCGAAGGCCAGCGCCACCGTCCACGCCTCGGGCGGCAGAGGCCGCGGATCCTGCGCGCGGCCGGCGAAGTTCGCATCTTCCACCATCCCACGACGCAGGTGCACGAGCCCGGCCGCCCTGGACACGTCGCACCGTCCGACGACGACCAGGCGGCCGGGACGGTCACCCGGGGCGAGGTGCCAGACCTCCACGTGGGCCGCCGTGGTGATCGCCCGCGCCACGCCCCCTCCGTAGAACTGCAGGCATCCGTCGGTCTGCCGCCACTGAAACGCCAACGCGAATGCCGCGAGCGCCGCGCCGATGGCGAGCAACCCGGCGACGAGACGGGCTCCCGTGGGCTGGGCGGCTACGGATCGAGGGGCCGGTGCGAACATGCATGATTCCCGCGGCCCGCCGACCGGCGATCGCCGCCGGCGGCATGTATACTCTTTCCTCCCGTCCTGCAGGAGTTTCCGCATGCCCAACGCCTTCGACCCCTACCGCGAGGCTCTGGTCGTCGAAAGCCACACGGTCTGGCCCGAGGAATGCGAGGATTGGACCCCGGCCGACAAGGCCCGCGTGGAGACGCTCCTCCACGCCGCGCCGCGCGAGGCCGCGGACCTCGACTACGTGCGGCAGCACACCGGTTTCGCCCGGGTGATCACCGTGACGACCGCCGACCTCGACCGTGTGAGCGGCCGCTGAAAGTGGCCACGATTCGCCTGCACATGCCGGCCGCGGCCGGGGATCGCTCCTACGACATCGTCGTCGGCCGCGGGCTGCTTCCTGCCGTCGGTGCCGCCCTCCGGGCCGCGGGTGCTCGCCGGGCCGTGCTCGTCGCCGATGCCGCCGTGGCCGGCACACACGCGGCCGCCGTCGAGTCGTCACTGCGGACGGCCGGCATCGAGACCGCGACGCTCGCCGTGCCATCGGGCGAGGCCTCCAAGTCGATCGCCGAGGCCGCCCGCCTGTGGGACGCCTGCGCGGCGTTGGCGATCGACCGGGAAACGCACGTCGTGGCCGTCGGCGGCGGCGTGGTCGGCGATCTGGCCGGATTCGTGGCCGCCACGTTCGCCCGTGGCCTCGCCTGGTGGCAGGTGCCCACCACCGTCGTGGCCCAGGTGGACAGCGCCATCGGCGGCAAGACGGGCATCAACCTGGTTGCGGGGAAGAACCTGGCCGGGGCTTTCTGGCAGCCCCGTGGCGTGTTCGCCGACATCGGGACGCTGGCCACGCTGCCCGACCGCGAGTTCGTCAGCGGCTTCGCCGAGGTCGTGAAATACGGCATGATCCTCGACGCGACGTTTTTCGCGTGGCTTGAGTCCCAGGTGGAAGCCGTGCTGGCCCGCGAACCGGGGGCTCTTGCCCATGCCGTGGAGCGATCCGCGGCCCTCAAAGCAGGTGTGGTCGAGAGGGACGAGCGCGAGGTCACCGGCCTGCGGGCCGTGCTCAATTACGGCCATACATTCGCCCACGCCTACGAGACCACGGCGGGCTACGGCACCCTGCTGCACGGCGAGGCGGTGGCCATCGGCATGGCACGGGCGGCACGGCTGGCCCTCCAGTTGGGACGCATTTCCCCGGAAGTCGTCCGTCGGCAGGACCGGCTGCTCACCGATCTGCGGCTGCCGATCGAGCCCCCTGCGGACGCAACCGCAGCAGACCTGCTGGCGGTCATGGGCCGCGACAAGAAGGCCGTCGGCGGCCGCCTGCGGTTCGTCCTCCCTTCCCGGATCGGCCATGTCGAACTGGTCGATGACGTGGCTCCCGATCTGGTCCGCCGGGCCCTGGCCGGCTGACGCAGCGGGGTCCCGCCCGGACCGGCCAGGTGGAGCGAATCGCTCCACCTGGCCGGTCACGAGCGACCATGCCTGGGGCGATTCGCCCCAGCGCCATCCGCGGCGGCCGGGACCGACCGACCCGAATTACCGACCCCGCAGCGCTGCAAAACCCGCTTTTTCAGCGGCTCGAGCGGGTTTCGAGGTTTTTTTGCGTGGCCGAAACGTCTTCGGCACGCCAGGTGCATCTGACTCCTCCCGTCAGCGACCGCTGGCGAGCCCTCCCCGGGCCGAGTCATTCAACCTGGGGAAGACTGGCCTGGCGTTGGCGTGGTTCCGTTTCCGTTGAGGCGAGGAGTTCGCTCATGAAAGTCTCCGGTAGCTGGTCCCTGACCAGGGCCGACCTGCTGTTGTGCATCGTGCCGATCGCAATGTTTCTCTCGATCGTGTCGCTGGTCTGAACGACCGACGGTAGGACCTGCATCTTTCCACTTTTCGACGCAATTTCCTGAAAGGATTTCAGCATGATCAGCCCCGTTTCGTCGTCCGTTCGTCCCTTGGTCCGTGCCCTGTCGTCGCTGGCCGTCGGCTGCGTGATGGCTGGAATCGCGGTGTTCGTGGCGATCGTGAACTGACCGGTCGCGAACCGAACGTCCGTCGACCGAATCTCTTCCGCCTGGCTCACCCCCCGCCTCATAGAAGGTTTTGCCATGTCCAACACACATGAATCGGATGCCGTCGTCAAACCGAACGTCACCGGCCCGGCCCTCACGCTCCGCGACGTGGGTATCCGTGAGATCGTCATCGTCGATGCCACGTGCGATCGGTACGCCGACTTCGTCGAAGCGGCCCAGGCGGGCAACGTGGGCCTGCACTTCTGCGTCGATGGACGGTCGGCGATCCGCCTGTCCCGCCGCTTCCGTGCGGACGTCTGGCTCGTCAGCACCGAATTGCCGGACATGTCGGGGTTCGACCTGCTGTCGATGCTCTCGCCGAACATCCTGCAGGGCGAGGTCGATCCGCTGATGGACGGTTCGCGGGTCTCGCTCGACAGGATCGGCGAGGGGATGCGGCCGGGCGTGTTCCTCGTGGCCGACACCTATTCGCTGGAGGAGGAGCAGCGGTCGCTCGCCTCCGGCGTGGCCGGCTATCTCGTCCGCCCCGTCACGGTCGATGTCGTCCGGGCGACCCGCGAACCGGACGTCCAGGTCAAGGAGGTGGTCGGCTGATCCGCCGACCCGATCGTCCATCCCCCGCGTCGTTCATCCAAATCTCATCCTGCCGCTTCCGGCGGCCTCATGTTCGTCACAGAAAGAGGGTTTCCCATGTCCGAGTTCCTTGCCGGCTCTCTGGATCGCGAGGTTCCCAGCGTGGTCGTCGTCGATCCCCGGTTCGACGCCTACAAGCCGCTGGCAACCAGCGCTCGCCTGGGCAAGATCACGCTTCATTTCCGCTCCAGCGGGGCTGAAGCCGTGAAGCTCGCCCGTCGCCTGCGGGTGGATGCCTGGCTGATCGCACCCGAACTCGACGACATGTCCGGCCACGATCTGGTGCCGCTGCTGCAATCGCAGATCGCCTCGCAGGATCGGGTGCAGGGGAAGGTGGCGGTCGTCACGGACTCGGTTCCTGGCAGCCGCCCCTGGGCGCTCGCCAAGGAGGAGGCCTATGCCGCCGGCGCCACGATCGTGCCGCATCCGATCACGTTCAGCGAACTCGAGTCGCTGATCGGACTGCCTGCCGAGGAACGGGCGCGGATCATCCCCGCGGCCGGCCCGGCCCTGGCCTTCGTCACGCTGCCGATGGGCGTGGGGGCGGCGATGATCGCGATCGCGATGCTGATGATGAACTGACCGTCCCGCCAAATCTGGTGCAGGCCCGTGGGATCACCACCGGGCCTGCACCGCAGCGCCGCCCAGGTCGGCCATCGGCAGGGGGACGATGCTCACCTCCATGCCGGCGAAGTGGGTCTCGGTGCGGCTCACGGCCCGCGAGCTGGCCCAGGCCAGGTACCACCCCAGGAACACCTGCGACGGGTAGTGGGCGTTGTCGGTCATCCGCGAGAAGCCGACGAACGTCGAGCAGACGTAGAGCGTGCCCTTGAGCAGGGGACTCTCGACCATGTCGGCCGCGGCGATGAACGGAATCGCACCGACGAAGGCGTGGCCGCTGACGCCGTTGTTGTCGTTCAGCAGGTGCCACTGGCTGCCGGCGGAACTCTCCCCGGGCCGAGATCCGCCGGTCACCCCCTGCATGACGTACAGCGGCGGGGCACCGACCACGAACATCCGCAGCGACCGCGATCCCCACTCGCCCACGACGTCGCCCGCTGGATTCCCCTCGAACACCAGCCCGGTGACAGCGGCCGCGCCGAAGATCGGCAATACGTAGCGGCCCTCGCCGACGTCCTTGACGCCCGAGAAAAACGTTCCCAGGTCCGTCGGCCGGACGCCGCGCTGCCACGCGTCCTGCATGGTGACGTCGAAGCCCGTGTTCGCCATGATCGCCCCGGCCCCGAAGGCGGCCGTGAGGCAGACCAGGCTGTCGCAGGAGTAGAAGTTGCGGTAGTCCTCCACGACCTTGTAGCCGGCCCGCGCGAGCCGCGGATACTTGCTGTGGGCCCAGGGTGGCTCCGGCCGCGCGGGCGGGGCGAAGATCTCGCGGTCCAGCGGCGGCAGCGTGGACACGGAGGGCTGGCCGACGGCGAGCGTCGCCGCCAGGCTCTCGTTCAGGCCCGTGGGCGCCATGCCGGGCTCGGTCTGCCAGCCGCCGACGAGCGCCACGCCGTCGCCGGCGGCTGCCTCGCCGGCCAGCGACTGCGTCTCCACGGCCGCATCGACCCAGGCGCCCCCGGTCGTCGGCGCCACCTTCACGACCACCCGCTGCCGCCGTGGCGGCCACGCATCCCGTCCCCCGCCGGGGGGCTCGACCCAGGCGGACTCGATCAGGCCGTCACTGGGCGGGACCGCCTGGAAGTCGGGCGGCACCGCCCGCACGACCGGCCAGTCGAGGGACACGGTGTCGAGCGTCTGCCGCCAGAGCACGGTTCCGTCCGTCGCCGGCAGGAAGATGCCCTCGGCGCGCGCGGCCTGAACGAGAGCGAGCCCCACGGCACAGCACGCGGCTGCCATCCGGGCGCCCGATCCGCGTGTCACCCTCAGGTCGGCAAGGAAGGATGGCGGGAGCATGGGGCGGGACTGTCCCAATCCGTCCCCCGGCGGGCAAGCCGGATTTCCGCCCTGCCCAGTTCGCCCCGCCTACGGGGCCGTGTCGGGGGTCCGTGGGGCCGCGTCGATGAAGACCTCGACCTGCTGGCCGACGAACAGCGGCGGCCGGCCCGCCGGGTCGAACGCATAGATCACCTGCAGCACCCGCGTGTCCACCCGCTCGGTCGTGTCGCCGGTCAGCGACTTCTTCGGCACCACGAACGGTTCGACGTGGACGAACTCGAGGGGGTACCGCTCCCGCAGGTTTCCCCGCGGGAAGGCGGCCGCGGGAGCGGACCTGTCGAAGCGGGCGATATCGTACTCATCGATGTCCACCCGCACGTGCAGCGTCTCGATGTCGCCGAGGAGGACGAGCGGCTGGTTCGGCGGTGTGCCGACGAACTCGCCGGGCCGGACGTTCACCTGGAGGACGCGGCCGGCGATGAGCGCGCGAACCACGAGCCGGTCGAGTTCCGTCTCGATCTTCTCCACCTCCGCCTCGGCCCGCTGCACCGCCGCCCGGGCGACATCCTGGTCGTACCGCCACGAGCCGGCCTGGAGCAGGTCGAGGTCGGCCTGCGCCTTGCCGAGGCCGGCCTCGGCGAGCCGCATCGCCTGCTGCTTGGCGACCAGATCTTCCTCGGTGGTGACCCGCTGCCGGAACGTCTCCTGGGCCCGCTTGAGGGCGTCCTGCTCGCGGGTAAGCTGCGCCTGGGCCTCGCGGACGGCCGCCGCCTGCACGGGGACGCGCTCCGGCCGCGGCTCCGCCTCCAGCCGCACGAGCTCGCTCTTGGCGCGATCGACCTCGGCTTTCCGCACGGCGAGTTCGGCCCGCAGGTCGCGGTCGTCGAGCCGGAAGAGCGGCCTGCCGGGCCGCACGTCTTCGCCCACGGTGACCATCACCTCCACGACCACGCCCGGCGTGGCGGAACCGACGGCGATGTTCTCGGTGCGGGCCTCGACGATGCCCGCCGCCGCCAGGGCGTCGGCGTAGGGGTTCTTGGCGGGTGTCACGGGCGGCGGCGGATCGGTCGTCACGGGCCGCGACCGCCACACGAACCACACCGCGAAGGCGAGCAGGCCGAGGGCCACGAGCGGCAGGATCCACTGCGTGACCAGGTCGGCGAGCGTGCGCCGCCGCTGCAGTCGGCGGGGAACGGGAAGGTCCGTGGCGGATTCGCGGGCTGCCGTGGCCATGCCGCACAGCCTACCCGATCGGGCCGTGCCGCGGGCCGGCCGCGACGGACTCGATGCGGCCATCCTCCATCGAGGCGATCCGGTCGGCGAAGGAGTAGACCCGGGCGTCGTGGGTGACCACGATCACGGCCCGGCCCGGCTGCACCGCCAGCCGCTCGATGAGTTCCATGGTGATGCGGCCGTTTTCCGCGTCGAGGGCGCTCGTCGGCTCGTCGCAGACCAGGAGCCGGGGGTCGTGCACCAGCGCCCGGGCGATCGCCACCCGCTGCTGCTGCCCGCCCGAGAGTTCGGCGGGCAGGTTCGCCAGCCGGTCGCCCAGACCGAGCGCCGCGAGCACGTCGGCCGCCTTCTCCACCGCCTCCCGCCGCCCTTGGCCGGCGATGAGCAGCGGCACCGCCGCGTTCTCGGCGGCCGTGAGAGCCGGCAGCAGATTGTAGGACTGGAACACGAAGCCCACGTTCTCGCGGCGGAAGCGAACCTTGGCCCCGTTGGCCATGGCGACGAGGTCCCGGCCCAGGACCACGACGTCGCCGGAAGTGGGGGCCAGCGTGCCGGCGATGATCGAGACCAGCGTCGTCTTGCCGCAGCCACTGGGGCCGACGAGCATCAGCATCTCGCCGTAGGCCACGTCGAGATCGACGCCGCGCAGGGCGCGGGTGACGGCCCCGCCGCTGCCGAACTCCTTGGTCACCCCGCGGACGCGGATCGCCGCGGCCGTCGGATCCGGTTCGGTCGCCGCCGTCGCCATCGCCCCTCCCCGCGACCCGTCAGCCACGAAACACGACCGCCGGATCGACCACCAGCACCCGGCGAATCGACAGCAGGCTGGCCAGCAGCACGATCACGAATACGGCCCCGCCCGTGATCGCCAGCACCTGCCAGGGCATGAAGAAGGAGAGCCGCGATGCGCCCTTGACGACCTGCCCGAAGACGGCGGCCAGCCCGACGCCGAGGCCGTAGCCGACGAGCCCCACCTGCAGGCCCTGGGCGAGCACCATCGCCAGGATCGTCCAGTTGCTCGTGCCCATCGCCTTGAGGGCGCCGTATTGCCGGATGTTCTCCACCGTGAACAGGTAGAAGGTCTGGCCGGCGATGGCCGTCCCGACCAGGAATCCCAGCACCACGGTGATCCCGAAGTTCAGCGGGATCCCCGTCTTCCGCAGGTAATGGAAGATCGTCTTCCAGACGAACTGCTCGCGGGTCAAGGCCAGCAGGCCGGTCCGATCCGTGATCCGCCGGCAGACCTCCTCCGCCGGCAGGCCCGGCTGCGGGTCGGCCAGCACGAAGGACAGCACCTTGCGCTCCGGCGGCGCGAAGGCCACGGCCTGGCTGTAGCGGGTGTAGACGATCGGGAAACTCGTGAACGTGCGGCTGGCCTTCGTGATCCCGACGATCACGGCCCGGCGGTCGTTCATCTCGAATACCCGGCCGAGCCGATAGGGCTCGTCGGGCCAGATCCGCCGGTAGCCGGCGTCGTCGATGATCACGGCGTCGGGCGTGCGCAGGTCGGCGATCGACCCCAGGAAGATGCCCGCCGGGCCGCCGATGAGCGTGGCGTCGTCGAGGCCGAGGAGCATCATCTGCTCGTAGGTGCCCTCCTCGAGGCGGGCCCGCGCCGTCCCCTTGTAGAACCGCACCGCCCACTCGACGCCCGGCACGCTCTTGACGCGAAACAGTTCCGTGTCAGCCAGCGGCTTGATGTCGTCCACGTACTGGACCTTGGCGTCCATCACCCAGATGCCTGGTCCCTGGACGTCGCGGATCTGGCTGATCGTCAGGGCCATCAGCCCGCAGAAAATCGACGCCTGCTGGGCGATGAGCAGCGCGGCGAACACCACGCCGAAGACGATGCCGAGGTATTTCACCCGGTTGCCGATCAGCATTTTCCAGGCGATCCACAGCATGGCTGCGAAGTGTACACCCGCCGGCTGGGCCTTTGGTAATCTCCCCGGGGTCACCACCTTCCGGAGCAGCGAGCGTGTCCTCGACGACGGCGTCCCCCGATGCGGCCGAGAGCCCGGGCCCGCCGGCCGATCCGCGGATCGCGGCGGTGCTCTCCCGCTGGTGGGGATTCGACACGCTCCGGCCGCTGCAGGCCGAGGCCATCGCCGCGGCGCTCGCGGGTCGCGACTCGCTCGTCGTCATGCCCACCGGCGGCGGCAAGAGCCTCTGCTACCAGATCCCGCCGCTGGTCGGCGAGACGACCGACGTCGTGGTCTCGCCCCTGGTGGCGTTGATGAAGGACCAGGTGGACGCGCTGGAGGCCATCGGCTACCCGGCCGCGGCGCTCCATGGCGGCATGACGCAGGAGGAACGGGCGGCTGTCCGCGACCGGCTCGCCGCGGGCGAACTGCGGCTCCTGTTCGCCGCCCCGGAGCGGCTGGTGAACACCGGCCTGCTCGACCTGCTGGCCCGGGTCGGCGTGAAGCGGTTCGCGATCGACGAGGCCCACTGCATCAGCCACTGGGGCCACGACTTCCGCCCGGAGTACCGCCAGCTCGCCCTGCTCCGCGACCGCTTCCCGGCGGCCAGCATCCACGCCTTCACGGCCACGGCCACGCCCCGGGTGCGGGACGACATCGCCCGGCAGCTGCACCTCCGTGACGCGGCCGTGCTCGTCGGCACCTTCGACCGGCCGAACCTCGTGTACCGCGTCGTGCCGCGGGCCGACCGCACCACCCAGGTGCTGAAGATCCTCGGCCGCCACCGGGGCGCGGCCTCGATCGTCTACTGCATCTCGCGCAAGGAGACCGAGCGGCTGGCGGCCCGCCTGGCGGCCGAGGGCCTGCTCGCCCGCCCCTATCACGCCGGCCTCGACGCCCGGGAGCGACATCGCACCCAGGAGGCCTTCTCGGCGGAGACCATCGACGTGGTCGTGGCCACGGTGGCCTTCGGGATGGGGATCGACCGCTCCGACGTCCGCCTCGTGCTCCACACGTCGCTGCCCAAGAGCCTGGAGGCCTATCAGCAGGAGACCGGCCGGGCCGGCCGCGACGGCCTCGCCGCCGAGTGCGTGCTCCTCTACTCGTCGGCCGACGTGTTCAGCTGGGAGTCGCTCGTCCGCAAGAGCGCGGCGGAGTCGGAGCTCGACGCCGCGGAGCAGGAGCGGCTGATCGCCTCCCAGGCCGAGCATCTGCACGCCATGCGGCGCTACGCCCAGGCCGCCCGCTGCCGGCACGCCGCGCTGTCGGAGTATTTCGGCCAGCCCTATCCGGCCGCGTCGTGCGGCGCCTGTGACGTCTGCCTCGGCGAGACGGAGAGCCTGCCCGACGCCACCGTCACCGCGCAGAAGATCCTCTCCTGCGTGGCCCGCGTGAACGAGCGGTTCGGCGTGCGGCACGTCTGCGAGGTGCTCCGCGGCGCCAAGACCGAGGGCGTGCTGCGGCACGGCCACGACCGGCTCTCCACCTTCGGCCTGCTCGCCGAACTCGAGCAGCGGACGGCCGAGAACCTCGTGCATCAACTGCTCGACCAGGAGCTGCTCTCGCGGACGCCCGGCGACCGGCCCGTGGTCACGCTCAACGCCCGGTCCTGGGAGGTGCTCCGCGGCGACCGCGAGGTCGTGCTCCTCGAGCCCCGCGCCGGCAAGGCCCGCACGACGCAGGCCGAGGCCGACGACTGGGAGGGCGTGGATCGGGGCCTGTTCGAGCGGCTGCGGAAGTGGCGGCGCCGCGTGGCGGAAGCCCGGGGCAAGCCGGCCTGGACGGTCCTCGACGACAAGGCCCTGCGGGCCATCGCCCGCCAACGGCCCTCCTCCCCGGCGGCCCTGCTCCGCTGCAAGGGCATCGGCGAGAAGCGACTCGCCGACTTCGGCCCCGCGATCCTCGACCTCGTTTCCGGCAAGGAGCCTGCATGAACGCCCCCACGACCGCCCTGCACCGTCTCGGCCAGAGCCTGTGGCTCGACAACATCACCCGCACGATGCTCGACGACGGCACGCTCGCCCGCTACGTCCGCGAGCTGTCCGTGACGGGGCTGACGAGCAACCCCACGATCTACAACATCGCCGTCAAGTCCTCCACGGCCTACGACGCGGCGATCGTGGCCGCCGCGGGCCGCGGCCGCTCCCCCGAGGAGACCTTCTTCGAGCTCGCGATCGAGGATCTCGTCCGCGCCGCCGACCTGTTCCGTCCGCTGCACGAGCGGACCGGTGGCCTCGACGGCTGGGTGTCGCTCGAGGTGTCGCCGCACCTCGCCTACGACACCGCCGCGACGCTCGCCGCGGCCAAGGATCTGTTCGCGCGGGCGGCCCGGCCCAATCTGTTCATCAAGATTCCCGGCACACAGGCGGGGCTTCCGGCCATCGAGGAGGCGATCTTCGCCGGGGTGCCGGTGAACGTCACGCTCCTGTTCACCCGCGAGCAGTACCTGGCGGCGGCCGAGGCATTCCTGCGGGGCATCGAGCGCCGGATCGACGCCGGGCTTTCGCCCCGGGTGCACTCGGTCGCCTCGCTGTTCATCAGCCGCTGGGACACGGCCACGGCGGCCGATCTGCCCGCGTCGCTGGCGAACCGGCTCGGGATCGCGATCGGTGCGCGGTGCTACGCGGCGTACCGAGACCTGCTCGGCTCCGATCGCTGCCAGCGGCTGGCGAACTTCGGCGGCCCTCCGCAGCGGCTGTTGATGGCGAGCACGGGCACCAAGGATCCCGCGCTGTCGGACCACCTCTACGTCCGCGATCTGGCCGCGGCCCACACCGTGAACACGATGCCGGAGGCCACCCTCCTGGCGTTCGCCGACCACGGCACGCCCGGCCCGGGCCTGTCGGCAGGGGGCGGCATGGCGGAGCGGACGCTGTTCGAGATCGAGCGGGCCGGCGTGGACCTCGCCACGGTCGGCGACCGCCTGCAATCCCAGGGTGCCGCGGCCTTCGTGAAGAGCTGGGACGAACTGCTCGCCGTGATCGCGGACAAGGCCCGGGCCGCCGGCTGAAACCGGTGCCGGGCATCGCCACCGGTGACGGGGGCCGGCAGCCGGGTTGCGTGTTTCCCGCAGCCGGGCCTACCATGCGGCCCGGCCGCGGTCCCGGCCGACACTCTCGTGCGGTGTCCGCCGCAGCCAACCGCCTCGCATGGCACCAGCCCCAGCCGCGCCCGCCGACCACGAGATCGCCACGGTGACGCTCGCCGGGCGCCGCTTCGGCATCGCCTGCGGCAACGAAGCGGCCGCGCTTCGCGACCCCGTGGCCGGCCACTATCGCTCCGGCGATCTGCGGCCGGTCGGCCTCCTCCTGGCGGTGGCACGGGCCGCCGTCGGGCCGGGCGCCCGCGTCCTCGACGTCGGCGCCCATCTCGGCGGGTTCGGGATGTCCGCGGCCGCGCTCGGCTGCCGCGTGCTGGCCGTCGAGGCCTCGCCCCGCAACGCGGCGCTGTTGGAGGCTGCCCGCCGCCACAACGACTTCACGGCCCTGCACGTCGAGCACGCCGCGGTGGGTGACGACGAAGGCGAGATCCGCTTCCAGTCGAACGGCCCCTGGGGGCAGGTCGCGTCCGCGGCGGAGGACGGCGGCGTGCGGGTGCCGATGACGACGATCGACGCGATCCTTGCCCGTAACGGCTGGACCGGGGCCGACTTCGTCAAACTCGACGTCGAGGGCTACGAGGTGCGGGCCCTGCGGGGGGCCGCGGGGCTGCTCGGCGGGGCGGACGCGCCGCCCGTGTTCTTCGAGTCGAATCGGTCCACGCTGGCGGCCTTCGGCGAGACCCCCGAGTCGCTGCGGGCCGAGTTCGTGCGCCACGGCTACACCGTGTACCACGTCCGCACCGGGGTGCTGGTGCCGGTGCGGCCCGGAGAGCCACAGCGAAAGGTGTGCACCGACTACCTGGCCGGCAAGCGGCTGCCGGCCGGCCTGGCGGCCTGGCTGCGGCCGTCGCTGCGGTCGCTGGCATGGCGGCTGAAGCACGCCTTCGACGGCCTGCGTCGCTGACCGCTCACGCCTCGCCGAGATAGGCGTCCCGCACCCGCCGGTCGGCGGCCAGTTCGGCGCCGCTGCCGGTGAGCGTGACGCGACCCGTCTCCAGCACCCAGCCGCGCGACGCGAGCTTCAGGGCCGCGCGGGCATTCTGCTCCACCAGAAGCACGCCGATGCCACGGTCGGAAAGCGATTTGATGACTGCGAAGACCTTGGCCACGATCAGCGGTGCCAGGCCCAGCGAGGGCTCGTCGAGGAGGAGGAGCCGCGGCCGACCGACCAGCGCACGGGCGATCGCCAGCATCTGCTGCTCCCCACCGGAGAGCGTGCCGCCCAGCTGCCCCAGCCGCTGGCCGAGCACGGGAAACAGGCCGCAGGCCTCGTCGATGTCGCGAGCCAGCTGGCCACGGTCATCCCGGGCGAAGCCACCGAGCTCGAGATTCTCCCGCACCGTGAGCCGCGGGAAGATCCGCCGGCCCTCCGGGGCGTGGCCGATGCCCGCCCGCATCACCTGATGCGGCGGCAGTCCCGCCAGCGACCGGCCGGCGAAGCGGATTTCGCCCGACCGCGGCGGCACGACGCCCGAGATCGCCATCAGCAGCGTCGTCTTGCCGGCGCCGTTGGCGCCGATGATCGCCACGAGCTCGCCGGGCTCGACCTCGAGCGACACGCCGGCCAGCGCCGTGATCGGCCCGTATCCCGCCACGAGGTCCCGGACTTCGAGGAGCGGCATGGCGGCCTTCAGCCCTCCCCGCCGAGGTAGGCTTCGATCACCCTGGCGTCGCGTCGCACGGCGTCGGGCGTGCCCTCCGCGATCTTCACGCCGTGGTCGAGCACGGCCACCCGATCGCTGATCCGCATGACGACGTTCATGTGGTGCTCGATGAGCAGGACCGTCACGCCCCGGCCGCGGATCCGCTCGATGAGCGCCGCCAGGTCGGCGGTCTCCGCGGGATTCATGCCGGCCGCCGGCTCGTCGAGCAGCACGAGCGCGGCGCCGGTGGCGATGGCCCGGGCGATCTCCAGCCGCCGCTGGTCCCCGTAGGGCAGCTGGCCGGCGACGCGGTTCGCGGCGGCCGCCAGGCCGACGAACTCCAAGGCCTCCCCGGCCCGCGCCGCGGCGGCCGACTCGGCCGCCCGATTGCCGGGCGTGCGGAAGAGCATCGCCAGCGGCCCGCCCGGGATCGTGCGGTCGAGGCCCACGAGCACGTTCTCCAGCACGGTCATGTTGGGGAACAGGCGGATGTTCTGGAAGGTTCGCGAGATGCCGGCCCGGGCGACGACGTCCGGCGAGCGGCGGCCGCGGCGCCAGACCGCCAGCGCGCCGGCGGACCCGAGCAGCGTGCCGCAGACGAGGCCGAGCAGCCCCCGCCAGCGGATCCGGTTCTTGCCGGCGGCGAGCCGGTCGAGCACCTCCTCGCGGAGCGGGGGCACCCGCGCGGCCCGGACGTGGTCGGGCTGTCGCGTGTCGGTGACGGCCGGCACCGTGCCCGGCCCGACGCGGCGGGCCGTGACCGCCGCCTGCAGCTCGTCGCGGACGGCGCGGGCCTCGTCGAAGTCGCGCCGGATCGCCAGCACGTCGCCGCCGTCGGCGCTCACCACCCGCCACTTGCCGGCCATCTGGTCGATGGCCAGGTCGCCGCGGAAGTAGCCGCGCAGCCGATCGACGGCGCCGGCGACAGTGAACGGCTCGCCGGTGACCATGCCCCGGCGGACGACGGCCAGCCACAGCCGGTCCACGTCCACGGCCGCCGCCGCGAACAGCAGGCCGGTGAGCAGGCCGATGCCCAGGGCCGACAGGACCGTGCCCGGTGTGAACGCCCGCTCCAGCCGCCGCCCCCGGAAGCGGACGGTGCCGGCGCTGGGCGCGTAGATGCCGCTGATGCAGTTGAAGGCCGTCGTCTTGCCGGCCCCGTTGGGGCCGATGAGCGAGACGATGGCCCCCTCGGGCACGTCGAGGTCGAGGCCGGAGACGGCCACGAGCCCGCCGAACCGCACCGCGAGCTGCTCGACGGCCAGCAGCGGCACGCCGCCCACCAGGGCCGGCTCCAGGTCCGCTGCTCCGTGGTCCCGGCCGGTCATGCGTGCACCTCGTGCAGTTCGGCCGCCAGCCGCCGCGAGGGCACGAGCCCCTCGGGCCGGTACCGCATCACCAGGATCAGCGCCAGCCCGAACACCGCCAGCCGCCAGCCGCTGAACGACAGCAGGCTCGACCCGGAGGGATTGACGTTCATCTGCTGGATCCAGGCGTCGGCCCAGGGCGCGAGCACGGTGTCGAAGCCCACCAGCAGGGTCACGCCCAGCAGCGTGCCGGGGATGCTGCCCAGTCCGCCGAGGATCACGGCACACAGCACCATCACGGAGCGGTTGAAGTCGTAGGCGTTGGGGTCGGCCGTGGTGGAGAGGCTGGCCGCGTACAGGCAGCCGGCCAGGCCCGCGACGGCCGACGACATGGCGAAGGCCGAGAGCTTCACCCGGGTCGCCGAGATGCCCATCGCCGCGGCCGCGAGCTCGTCCTCCCGCACGGCCACCCAGGCCCGCCCGAGCCGCGAGTTCTCCAGCCGCCGCATCGCGACCACCACGCCGGCCAGCGCCCCCAGGGCGAGGAAGTAGAACCAGCGCGGATCGACCGCGAACGCGAGGCCGAGATCGACGCCGGCGATCCGCACCCCGGCGCCCGGCGGGGGCACGGGGTTGAGCCCCTTCATGCCCCCCGTGATCTGTTCCAGGTTCCGAAGCGTGACCTTCACCACCTCGCCGAAGCCGAGCGTGACGATCGCCAGATAGTCGCCGCGGAGCCGCAGCGTGGGAGCGCCCAGGGCCAGGCCGACCGCCGCCGTGAACAGCACGCTGGCCACGACCGCCACCGCGAACCGCACCTGGAAGGGATACATCGGCACGGTGAGGATGGCGCAGCAGTAGGCGCCGATCCCGAAGAAGGCCGCGATGCCCAGGTGCACCAGGCCGGTGTAGCCCACCATCACGTTGAGGCCCAGCGCGAGGATGCAGTAGATGAAGAGCGTCGTCACCTGGCCGCCGAGCGCCCCGCCGAGGGCGGGAACGCACAGCGGCGCCAGCGCCAGCACCACGAGCGCGACCAGGTCCCAGCGCTCCCGGAGGAACGCCAGGACCCTGGCCCGCGCCGGCACCGCCCCCGTGACGCCCCGCGGCTTCGCCATCACACCTTCTCCTTGGTCGCCTTGCCGAGCAGGCCCTCGGGACGAAAGACGAGGATCACGATCAGGATCGCGAACACGATCGCCCCCGTCCACCGCTCTCCCACGTAGGCGCTCGACAGCGACCGCACCAGGCCGATCACCAGCCCGCCGCCGACGGCGCCGGGGATGCTGCCGATGCCGCCGAGCACGGCGGCCGTGAAGGCGTAGAGGCCGTTCTGGAATCCCATCTGGAAGCCGATGGTGTTGATGTACAGGCCGTAGACCACGCTGGCGGCCCCGCCCAGGAAGCCGCCCACGAAGAAGGTGGCGGCGATCACCCGGTCCACGTCCACGCCCACGAGCGCCGCCGCGACCGGATCCTGCGACACGGCCCGCATCGCCTTGCCCAGCCGCGTGGCCCGCACCAGGGCCGACAGCCCCGCCATCAGCGGCACGACCACCACCACCACGAGCAGGTCCTTGGCGGTGAACTGCAGCCCTTCGCCGGCCAGCAGGTTCGTGGCCGGCAGCAGCTCGGGAAACGCGCGATCGGCGGGGCCGATCCAGAACAGGCCCGCGTTCATGAAGATGAACGACACGCCGATCGCCGACACCAGGGGCGCCAGCTTGGGGGCGTTGCGGAGCGGGCGGTAGACGACGCGATCCACGGCCATGTTGACGGCGCCGCAGAACACGCCACACACCACGATGAGCGCGGCGATGCCCGCCCAGGTGGCCGGCGTGCCGCCGGCCGCGATCCCCAGGCCGCCCACCAGCGACAGCGCCAGGCAGGCGCCCAGCATGATCAGGTCGCCGTGGGCGAAGTTGATCAGCCGGATGATGCCGTAGACCATCGTGTAGCCCAGCGCCACCAGCGCGATCAACGCCCCGTTGGTGAGGCCGATCACGCATTGCTGGAGGAAGAACTGCACGGCCGTGGGCTCCTAGGGCCGCGCCGACGGGGCGTCGGTCGAGGCGTCGAGGATCTCCTCGAACACGAACCGCCCGTCCCGCACGCCGCTCACCGCCAGCGTGCGCATCGTCGTGTCGCCGTTGGCGTCGAACCCCCACCGGCCGAGGGCGCCGTCGTAATCGCGGATCGCCAGCGCCGCGGCGGCGATCGCCCGCCGCTCCTTGACGCCCGCGTCGCGGATCGCCCGCAGGGCCACGCCCGCGGCCTCGTAGCCGTAGACGGCGTAGGCCTCCGGCAGCTCGCCGTACTTCTCCTCGTACCGCCGCACGAAGTCGCCTCCCTTGCCGGTGAGCTTTTCGGGAGGCAGGCCGCCGAAGGTGACGAAGCAGCGGCCCTCCAGGTTCGCCGCGCCGGCGGCATCGATGAACACCTGCTCGCGGCAGCCATCGGGCACCATGAGCAGGGCCGCGATGCCGGCGCTGGCCATGTCCTTGGCGAGCTGCCCACCCTTGCTCTGCGTGGTGCCCCCGAAGTACACGAGGTCGGGCTTCGCCGCCTTGACGCTCGCCATCAGCGACTTGAACTCCTGGGCCTTGGCGTCGATCGAATCGTGGCCGACGACCTCGATCCCGATCTCGCGGCACCGCTCGTCGAACAGGTCGGCGATCCCCTTGCCGTAGACCTCGTTGTCGTCGAGCACGTAGACCCGCTTCACGCCCCGCGCCTTCGCCCAATCCGCGGACAGCGGCCCCTGGAGGTCGTCCGCCGGCACCACCCGCACGTAGTTGAGCCGGCCGGTGGGCCGGTAGACGCCCGGCTCGCCCGGCTCGCCCAGGCCCGGCTTGGTGAGGCCGACGGCCGTGTTCGCCGGCGACACCATCAGCAGGTCGCCCAGGTTGAGGATCGGCATCGAGACCTTCGCCGCCCCGGAGTTGAAAGTGCCGATGTAGGCGACGACGTCCGGATCCTGGAGCGCGCGGCGGGCGTTGGCGGCCTCGGCCTCGCTGGTCCACTGCCCCGCCGCGGCCGTGGAATCGTCGAGATCGAGGTATTCCACCCGAAAGGGGCCCACCTGCCAGCCCGCCTCCTCGAACGCCATGCGGATGCCCCGCACGATGGTGTCCGACTGCTGCTTCGCCGAGCCGGTGCGGGGCAGGCTGGAGACGATCTTCACCAGGCTCGGATCGGCCGGGCGGCAGCCGACGAGCGGCAGCCAGGCCAGGATCGCTCCGATCACGAGGCGCCGCGATGTCATGGCGATGAATGTAGGGCGGCCGATGAAGGGGCGTCAAACCGCCGCCCGCGGCACCAGCCGCCAGGCACGATGGATCCGGGCGTTGCGGAAGTCCTCGGGAATCGTCCGCCGGGTGATCTCGCGGATCGTGTAGGCGGCGGCCAGCCGCTCCTCCGCGAGATGGAAGCGACGGAAGTTCGTCGAGAAGTAGACGACCCCGCCCGGAGCCAGATTGCGGGCGACGAGTTCCAGCAGTTCCGCGTGGTCCCGCTCCACGTCCCACGGCGTCTCGCTCCGCGCCGAGCGGGAGAACGTCGGCGGATCGCAGACCACGAGGTCGAAGGGCTCCTCGCCCCGGCGCAGCCGGTGCTCCAGGAACGCCCGGGCCTCGTCCCGCACGATGCGGTGCCGGCCGGCGTCGCGGAAGGCGTTGCGGGCCAGGTTGGTCCGCGTCCAGTCGAGGTAGGTGTTGGAGAGATCGACGCTCGTCGTGGTCGTCGCCCCACCCGCCGCCGCCGCCACCGAGAAGCTGCCGGTGTAGCAGAAGAGGTTGAGGAACCGCTTGCCCTCCGCCTCCTCGCGGACCAGGGCCCGCGTCGTGCGGTGGTCGAGGAACAGGCCCGTGTCGAGATAGTCGGACAGGTTGCACTCGAAGGCCAGGTCGCCCTCCTTGACCGTGACGAGCGCGCGGCGGGCGTCGACCTTCTCGTACTGGCCGCCGCCCCGCTGCCGGCGCCGGGCCTTGAGGAACGTCCGCTCGGGCGGCACGGCGAGTTCGGTCGCCGCGGCCTCGACGAGGCGGTCGAGCCAGACCTCGTGCTCGATCTCCGTCCGCCCGTGCGGCCGGTCGTACTCCGCGGCGTGCAGCCAGCCGGCATACCAATCGATGACCAGCGGGATCTCGGGGATGTCGCGGTCGTAGACGCGGAAGGCCTCGATCCCCTGCCGCCGAGCCCACTTCGCGAGGTGCTTGAACCGCTTGGCGAGCCGGCGGCGGAAGTCGGCGATCTGGTCGGCGGTCGTGCGGCCGCGCGCGTGGCCGGACGCCTGGGTGGCATCGATGGCGCCGTCGGCGCCGGGACGGTCCGAGTCTCCTCGCTGATGACGAAGCGCCGGAGGCTCGGAATCCTCGGCCCGATCCCGGCTTGCGGCGGCGCGGCGGTCTGAATCAACCACCGTGGCGTCCGTTAGAGGGCGCGCGACTGTCGCTGCACGCTCCCCTTCCCATGAAGCCCCCGGCGCGAGCCGGGGGACTCCGGGTGACACGGCGCCCGGCGTCCCGTGCCGCGGGCGGATCTCGACCTCGAGGAGGCGGCAGGCGATCGGGCCGTTCATGAGCGGCACGCGGTGGGTGGGTCGCAGGCCGAGGTGTCCGGCCGCCGGCGTGTCGGCGGCGAGGATCGCCGCCCGCCAGCCGCCGCACTGCGCCACGAGCCAATCGCCGAGCCGGCGAAACAGCGCGCCGGCGCGGGGCAAGGGCAGCCGCTCGCCGTAGGGTGGATTCGTGACCACGAGCCCCGGCCCGCCCTGCGGCCGCACCTCCTCGAAGTGGCACCGCTCGACCATGACGGCCGCGTCCACTCCCGCCGCGGTAACGCAGGCCCGCGCCGCCTCGACGGCCCGGCCGTCGAGGTCGCTGGCAACGAATCCGCCGTCCGGCGGTTTGACGCGGGCCTCGAGTTCCGCGACGAGCCGGTCGGCGAGCGGCCGGTCGCAGTCCCTGAAGCGAAAGAAGCCATGCGCCCGGCGTCGTGCCCGCCACAGGCCCGGGGCCATGCCCGCCGCGATCGTGGCCGCCTCGATCACGAGCGTGCCCGACCCGCACATCGGATCGAGCACCGGCTCGCCGGCGGCCGCGGCATCCGGCGGCGCACCGGGCTGCCACCAGCCGGCGACGGCGAGGATGCCGGCGGCCAGCACCTCCGACAGCGGCGCCTCCACCTCGCCCATCCGCCAGCCACGCTGGTGGAGCGAGCGGCCCGCGGCGTCGCGGAAGATCGTGGCCACGTCGCCCACGAGGTGCAGCGCCAGCCGCAGCGTCGCCCCGCGGAGCTGCACGCTCGGCCGCTTCCCGCTCGGCGTCCGCAGCTGATCCACGACCGCGTCCTTCACGACCTGTGCGGCGTAGAGCGAGTGCGTCAGAAAGGTGTCGTGGATCGCGGCATCGACCCGCAACGTGTCGGAGGTCTTCAGTTGCTCCGTCCAGTCGATCTCCTGCATCGCGCGGTAGAGCGTCTCCGGGGAATCGACGCGGAAGCGGCCCAGCGGCTCGAGCACGCGGATCGCCGTGCGGGATTCGAGCACGGCCCGGTAGAGGGTTTCCCGTTCGCGGCCCGGCGCGGCCGAAAACTCGATCGTCCGTCGGCCGACTCGCAGGTCGCTGGCCCCCAGGCTCTCGAGTTCCCGGGCGAGCACCCACTCGAGTCCCTCGAGCGTCCGCGCCGTGAGCCGCGGCGGCTCCTCGGCCACGGGCGCCGGCAGCGGCCGGGGCGCGGGCGGCAGCGCCGGAAACGGCGGGCCGCCGACCGGGCGGACTGGTTCCGCGGCGGGCGTGGCGGGCTGTCCTGGATGCGAGTGCGGCATCCGTCGAAGGTACCACGGACGCGACGTTTCCCGGACGCGTTGACCCTGCCGGAGCCTCGGCAATCCGGGACGGCCGGGCCGTTTTTGCCGGGCTGGGCCCAGCCTGTGACGACGTCTTGTGGGAGACGACCGGCCGAAGGATAATTGTGAGCGTGACGTTAAGGGCCGGATTCGCCGCTGGTCTCAAGGCCAGGCGGTTTGAAGTTCGTCCCGTGATGAGAGCGAGGTGTTCGTGCGGGCGGCCTCTCCATCCTCGATCGCGGCGGGTGGCCCGGCCCTCGCCGTCGCCACGGGCCTCGTCATCGCCTTCGTGGCCGGGCACGAGGCTCTGGCGGTGGACGCCGGGCCCTTCGTCGCGAAGTTCTGCGGCGACTGCCACGGGTCCGATGACCCCGAGGGGGACGTGCGGCTCGACGCGCTCGCCGCCGCGCCCGCCAAGCCCGACGACCTCGCGGCCTGGAAGCACGTCTACGAGCAGCTCGAGAGCCGCCGCATGCCTCCCGCCGACGCCGAGCAGCCCGCGCTCGCCGAGCGGCTGGCGGCGATGGACTGGATCCGCACCACGCTCGCCGCCGCCGGCGCCCCCGTGGACGAGTCGCGGGCCCGGGCCTCGTCCCGCGGCAACTGGGTGGACCACGAGTTCCTGTTCTCCGGCAAGGCGCAGGGCGACACCGCCACCGCCGGTCGCGTGTGGCGGATCACCGACGACGCCTACACCGCGTGGCTCAACCGCATGGGCAAGGGCTACGGCAAGGAGCTCACCGACCTCGTGCCCCCCTGGCAGATCCAGGCCAAGTGGTCGTTTCCGGACTACTCGACCGCCCACCGCATCGGCGACGCGGAGGTCGAGATCCACATGCGGGCCTGCCAGCGGATCGCCAAGAAACTCCTCCACGAAGGCGCGATCACGGGGGGCGACGGCAAGGCAATTCGCAATGCCTTCAAGACAAAGCCCTTCGCCCCGCTCGCCGCGGTGCTCAAGGAGGGGGGCAAGGCGACGCCCGAGCAGGTATCCGCCGCCGTGCGGGCCGCCTTCGAGCTGCTCTTGGGCCGCGAGCCCGACGCGGACGAGGCGAGTCGCTATGGGGAGTTTCTCGCCGCGGCCCTGAAGGGCGAGGATGCCGAGGCGGGCATGGAACGGTTCCTCACCGTGGTGCTCTGCCATCCCTCGGTGCTCTACCGCATCGAGCGGCCCGCCGACGGGAAGCCCCGCGGCCTGCCGCCGCCCGAGGACCTGGCGCGATCCATCTCGTTCACCCTCACCGACCGCGAGCCCGACCCCGTGCTCGCCAAGGCCGTGGCCGAGGGGAAGCTCGCCACCGCCGCCGAGGTCCGCGGGCAGGTGGAGCGGATCCTCGCCGACGACGCGATCCCGAAGCCGCGAGTCGTGCGATTCTTCCGCGACTACTTCGCCTACGACACCGCGCCCGACGTCTTCAAGGACGACACCACGCAAAAGGCGAACGGGGTCTCCGAGTGGATTCCCACGTTCTTCGTCACCGACGCCGACCGGCTGGTGGCCTGGGTGCTGGCCCGCGACAAGGACGTGCTCAAGGAACTGCTCACGACCAACAAGACGTTCGCGCTGACCTACGACCCCCGCAAGGAAACCAAGCAGGCCAAATACCACAACACCCGCTTCGGCGGCAAAGGGACCCCGCCGGAAGCACCCTTCAAGCGGGGCACGGGCGTGCACGGCGTGATGGCGGTCTACGAGCTCGATTTCAAGACCCGTGGCGACTGGTCGCCCGACGTCCCCTACGAGATGCCGGCTGAGCACCGCATGGGGATGCTCACGCACCCGGCGTGGCTCGTCGCCCAATCGGGGAACTTCGACAACCACGCCATCCACCGCGGCCGCTGGATCCGCGAGCGGTTGCTCGGCGGCGCGATCCCGGACGTGCCGATCACCGTCAACGCCATGCTTCCCGATGAGCCCCACCGCACCCTCCGCGACCGCATGAACGCCACCCGCGAGGCCTACTGCTGGACCTGCCACCGGACGATGGACCCGCTCGGCCTGCCCTTCGAGCAGTT
>JBIPLS010000240.1:0-3261 GCA_044368305.1 Pirellulales bacterium | reverse complement strand
ACCGCCGCGGCTCAGCCGCGGAAGGCCGTCTTCGGCCGGGCCTTGCCGGCCAGGTGGAGGGCGTGCATCAGGTCGTAGGCCGTGACCTCGCAGAGCAGCCGCGTAACCTTCTCGTGCGCCTCCGGCGAAAGCATCGGCTCGACCTCCTTCATGAGGTCCACCACCCGCTTCTCCTGGGCGGCCAGCTCCCGCGACTCGACGACCGCGTCGGCGATGGCGTCGATGAATGAGTCGAGTTTGCGGGCGTACTCGGCCAGCAGCGGCGCCTCGGTCGTGTTGTCGAACCAGGGGGTCTTGGCGGCGGATGCGTTGGCCATCGGGACATTCTCCTGCGGGGGTTGGGGATCGTTCGTGAGCGGTGCGGGGGCGGTCGTCAACTGCCGATCACGTCGCGGATCGCAGCGAGCCGCTCCTGGAGGTGCGACCGGCCGCCGGGCCGCCCCACCTTCTCCTTCCAGTGGTCGGGCAGAAACCGCTTTTCCGTGCACTCGAGCACGGCGGCGATCTCCTGCATCTCCTTCTCGAGTCCCTGCGCCGACGGCATGAAGTCGTCGATCGCGGCCCGCAGATCCTCGGCGTTGATCACGTCGGGCGCCGGCGGGCCGGCGTCGGCGGCCCGTTCGAGACCCTTGCGCCGCGCGGCGAGCACGATGCTCTCGATGTCGGCGCCCGAAAGCCCCAGCGCGAGATCCACCGGGCCCGGCAGGCCGGCCGCGAGGGGCACCCGGCACTTGCGGGCCATGGCCGTGAACATGGCGTCCATCTCGGCCTGATCGTGCGGGTAGAACAGCGGGATGTGCACCTCCGCCCTGCCCTGTCGCTTGAGGTCGATGGGCAGCAGATCCGGCCGGCTCGTGAGCAGCATCCAGATGATCTTCCCGCGGTAGCGGGTGTCCCCCATCTGCCTGGCGATCATGGAAAAGACCCGGGCCGATGTGCCGGAGTCGCCCCCCTGCTCGCGATTGCCGAGCGCGGCGTCGGCCTCGTCGATGATCACGACCACGGGGCCCAGGCTGCGGAGCACGTCGAGGGCGTGCTCCAGGTTGCCCTCGGTCTCACCGACGTACTTGCTGCGAAAGTTCTTCAGCATCGCACAGGGAATGCCCACGCTGCCGGCGTAGCACTCGGCGATGAAGCTCTTGCCGGTGCCGACCGGGCCGCAGATCAGATAGCCCATCGGGGCGCTCTCCAACTGCCCGCGGCGGATCGCTCGGGCATCGGCCTGGAGCCGCTCCTTGGCGGCCTCGTGGCCGGCGACGGCGTCGAGGGTCAGGCGGGGCTGGATGAACTCCACCAGTCCGTTGCACGACCGCTCGATGAGGTCCTTTTTCTTGGCGGCGAACTCGGGACCGTCGGGCGGCGTGCCCTCGCGGGCCGAGAGGGCGATCACCGCCCGCAGGCTCTCCAGGGTCAGCCCCGCCCCGAGTGCGGCGGCCCGCTTCACGGAGTCGGTCCGCTCGGCCGGCATGCCGGTCGCGGCGGCCGCCGCGACCGCGAACCGCTCCCGCGCGGCCCCGTCGGGCAACGGCACGTCGATCGCCGTGATGGCGGGATTGGCGACCAGCCGCGGGTGCATCTCCGCCAACGCGTCGGTGAGCAGCACGACGGCGACGTTGACGCGGCGGAGGAGCGGATTCGTCGCCCAGGAGAGGATCCGCACCAGGCGGCCGGCGCCGCCCCGGGCGGCGGCCGCCGCGTCGCCGGCGGGGGCAAGGTACTGGGCGTAATCGAGCACCACGGCGATCCGCTTCCGCTGCTCGGGCGGATCGATGAGGTTCCGCTCCATGATCGCGTCGATGGCCGCGACCGCCTGATCGGGATCACGCGGCCAGTTGGCGGCGTTTCCCAACCGCTCGGTGAGCCACTGGGCCATCGTCCGCAGACGGGCCGGATCGGGCCCGGCCAGGGGCCGCAGGCCCCGGCCCACGTCATAGGCCAGCACCACGTCCCAGCGGCCGAACATCTCCCGGGCCAGGAAGTCGGGCAGCGTGCCCCAGGCGTCCGCCGCCGCGGTGCCCTCCGCGGGCGGAGCCGCGACGGGAACCAGGTCGCGGACGTTCCCGTGCAGCAGGAAGACGCAGCTCGTGCCAGATAGGTAGGCGTCGCCCAGCCGCTCGGCCCACGCCGGGCACCACGCCGGCAGCGACGACCCGGCCGCGGGGCCGGCCGCGGTTCCCAGGCCTCCCGAAACGGCGGCCTGGGGTGGCCGGCTGACGGGCTCTGCGACCGGATTCATCACGGGCAACTCACCGCAGGAGGGACGCGGGCACGAGACCGGTCAGCCGGTGGTCTGCTTGAGCCGATCGGAACCGAGCTCCTTGTCATCCGCCTTCACGCCCGCGGTTTCCGGCGTCACCATCCCCATCTCGATCTCGAACTCGCGCAGCGCGTTGTCGGCCATCGCCTTCTCCACGGCCTCTTCGCGCCGGATGTCCTCCAGGCCCTCGCCGGAGAGGTCGGCCGCCACCCGCACCTTGGCCCGATTGAGCCCGATCTTGTCCTGGATCACGTCCTCGATCTGGCCGAAGTCCGTCGTGATGTCGAAATTGAAGCTCTGGGCGAGCTTGGCGAGCTCCGCCTCCGCCCGCGAGAGCTTCAAGTCGGCGTCGTACTTGGCGATCTTGTTCTTGAGGTCCGAGAGTTTCTTGGTGGCGTGCTTGATCTTGGTGACGTTGTTGTTGTAGGCCGTCTCGTGAAGTTTGAGCTGGGCCTCGTTCTCGGCCAGTTGCTTCTTGGCCTGCTGGAGCTCGAGGGCGAACTTCGAGGCGGTGTCCCGCTCGCCGGCCTGGAGGTAGGCCTTGATCCGCGCCTCGAGGTTGGCGACGTGCTGCCGGTCGCCGTTGACCTGCCTTGTGACCCGCTCCACGAGGGCTCGATACTGCTCCAGGCCCTCGCGGCCCTCCTTCATCTGATCGACGGCCTTGTCGTACTCGTATTGCAGCTGTGCGATCGGGTCGGCGGTCCAGAAAAAGTTCGCGATCTTGTTCATCTGGGCCGCGAGGGCCTTCCAGAGCTTGCCGAGGATCATCGGAGTTCTCCGTGGCGGTGAATCGGGCCACTGGCAACGGCCTGCGTAATCTGGTTTGATAACGGTCTCGGAGGGGGCCGTCAAACGACCCGCTGGAACGACGTTTCCAAACGCCCGGAGGCCGCTATGGCTCCTTCTTCACGCCGTCGGTTTCTGGCCGGCTCCGGCCTTGCCGGCGCCGGCTTCTTCGTGGCCGCCGGCAGCCGCCCGGCCTACTCGCAGGCAGCCGTCGA
>JBIPLS010000114.1:0-11639 GCA_044368305.1 Pirellulales bacterium | reverse complement strand
GTCGACCAGCACGGCCTGGAGGCGACGAAGCCGGCGGCCGAACTGGCCGCGCTCGACACCATGCTGCTGGTGATGCGGGAGCTGACCGGCGTGCTCGGGCTTTTTCTGGCGGCTCCGCGGCCCGCGCCGGGCGGGAGCGACGACGGCCTGGTGGCGAAGCTCATGGACCTCGTGATCGAGATCCGGGCCAACGCCCGCAAGGCGAAGGACTTCGCCACGGCCGACCTCGTGCGGAACAAGCTCACCGCGGCCGGCATCGTGCTCGAGGACCGCCCCGACGGCACGGGCTGGTCTCGGAAGTAGAAACGTTTTCTTCCTCCCTTTCCTGGTGACCGCCATGCTCGTTCCCCGACCCCGCCTGTGGCTGCCCTACCTCGCCTCCCTGGGACTTCTCGGGGCGGCGCTGGCCGTCGACCCGCCGACACACGACCTGCCCCGCATCTTCAACGGCACCGATCTCGCCGGCTGGACGGTATCGGGTGCACCGTACTGGAAGGTGGTCGACGGCGTGATCGTGGGTGAGAGCGATGCCGCGAAGCAGGGCTCGATGCTCTTCACGGAGAAGGCCTGGCGGGACGCCGTCGTCGAGGCGGAGGTGCGGTTCACGGGCGAAATCGACAGCGGTATCGTGCTGCGGAAGCCGGAATTGCAGGTGCAGATCGGCGTGTCGCGGAGCCTGAAACGCGACATGACGGGCTCGTTCTACGTGGACAAGGCCGGCTATCCAGAGGAGGCCCGGGCGGCTCGGGGCAGCGAACTCGTGAAGCCCGGCGAGTGGAACCGGATCCGCGTCGAGGCCAAGGGGGACACGTTCACCGTGTGGCTCAATGGCGAGCAGGTGTCCCGCTACGTCACCGACAAGTTCCCCGACGCCGCCCCCATCGGCCTGCAGGTCCACAAGGGGGTCGCGATGAAGGTGGAGTTCCGCGACGTCCGGGCCCGCCAGCTGCCCTGAACGCGGTGGCGGTCAAGGCAACTTGATCGCCATCGGCTCGCCCTGCGCAGCGTCCGCCGCCGCCATCTCGCGGATCTCCTGCGTGATCTTCATCGAGCAGTACTTCGGCCCGCACATGCTGCAGAAGTGGGCGCTCTTGAAGGTCTCCTGCGGCAGCGTCTCGTCGTGATACTTGCGGGCCGTCTCCGGGTCGAGCGCCAGCCGGAACTGCTCGTTCCAATCGAAATTGAAACGGGCCCGCGAGAGGGCGTCGTCGCGGACGCGGGCGTTCTTGCGGTGCCGGGCCAGGTCGGCGGCGTGGGCCGCGATCTTGTAGGCGATCACCCCCTGCTTCACGTCCTCGGCGTCGGGCAGCCCGAGGTGCTCCTTGGGGGTCACGTAGCAGAGCATCGCCGCGCCGCTCCAGCCGGCGAGCGCCGCGCCGATGGCGCTGGTGATGTGGTCGTAGCCGGGGGCGATGTCGGTGACGAGCGGCCCGAGCACGTAGAACGGCGCCTCGTCGCACTCCTCCATCTGCCGCTTCACGTTCATGTCGATCTGGTCCATCGGCACGTGGCCGGGGCCCTCCACCATCACCTGGCAGCCCTTCGCCCACGCCCGCCGCGTCAGCTCCCCGAGCACGTGCAGTTCCGCGAACTGCGCCTCGTCGCTGGCGTCGGCGATGCTGCCGGGCCGGAGGCCGTCGCCGAGGCTCCAGGTGACGTCATACTCGCGGAAGATGTCGCACAGGTCCTCGAAGTGGGTGTAGAGCGGATTCTGCCGCTTGTGGGTCATCATCCACCGGGCGATCAGCGAGCCGCCGCGGCTCACGATCCCGGTGATCCGGCCCATCGTAAGGTGGAGGTGCTCCTGGAGGAGACCGGCGTGGACGGTCATGTAGTCCACTCCCTGCCGGGCCTGTTTCTCGCACATGTCGAGGAAGTGCTGCGGCTGCATGTCGTCGATGTCACCGCCGAGCTCCTCGAGCATCTGGTAGATCGGCACGGTGCCGATCGGCACCGGCGAGGCGTCGATGATCGCCTGCCGGATGGCGTCGATGTCTTTGCCCGTGGAGAGGTCCATCACGGTGTCGGCGCCGTAGTGAACCGCCATGTGGAGCTTCTGGAGCTCCGTCTGCTCGTCGCTGGTGACGGCCGAGTTGCCGATGTTGGCGTTGATCTTCGTGAGGGCCGCGATGCCGATGGCCATCGGCTCGAGCCGCTTGGCGAGGTGCACCTTGTTGGCGGGGATCACCATCCGGCCCCGCGCCACCTCGCTGCGGATCAGCTCCTCGGGAAGGTCCTCGCGTTGAGCGACGAACTTCATCTCGGGGGTGATTTCGTGGGCGCGCGCGCGTTCGAACTGGGTCATGGCATGATCTCCGCTGGTCGGTGGGGGAGCCCAGTACTTTACCAAAGCCAGTCCCGTCCCGCCCATCGGTCCGGAGTCCCCGGGCTCGCGCCCGGGGCTTCATGAGGCGGCATCCCCGGCGGCGCACGCTCCCACGGGTCATGAAGTCCCCGGCGCGAGCCGGGGGATCGCGCCATGCGGCGGCGGAGCGGAATCAGAGCGTCTTGAGGTATTCGAGCACGGCCGCCTTCTCGTCCTCGTCGAGCGCGGCGGGGAAGTCGTGCCCCGCGGCGGCCTTGCCGGGGCGGCGGGTGTCGAAGTATCCCCGCCGAGCGGCCGGCGGAAGCTTGCCCGCGGGCATGTCGGCGAGCACCTCCACCTCCAGGCCGACCCGCCGGTCATCGTAGCCCGTCGGCGTCCGCCGCCAGACGACGGGCCGTGCGTCCGGATGGAGCACGTGCCAGAGCGTGGGCACCGAGCCGTTGTGGAAGTAGGGGGCCGTCGCCCACACCCCGTCGAGCGGCGGCGCCACGTAGCCCGCCCCCTCCGCGCGGGCCGCCAGATCGACCGGCGCCGCCTTCGCGGCGGCGCCGAAGTGGCCGAACCAGCTCGCGTTCAGGTCGCCCCGCTCCCGCCGCGAGAGCGAGTCGAGCCGGACACGGTCGGTGCCGACCTCGGCGATCGGCACCAGCCGCTCGGGATAGTCGCCGTCCGGGCCGCCGGTGCCGTGGCACTCCGCGCAGTGCCGCGCGAACACCTCCCGGCCCCGCTCGGCCAGGGCCGCGTCCACCGGGCCGGGCCACCGCGGCGGCTCGAGCCCGGCGATCCAGGCCTCGATGTCGCGAAACTCCTCCTCCCATGCGCGAAACCGCTCCGGACCGTTCTCCTTGACGAGCAGAAACTGCATCAGCATGCGGTGGCCCTTGGCCGCGAACCCGTCCGCGTAGAGGCTCTTGCGGCGCCGGTAGTGCCACCATGCCGGGGCGTCCATGTCATGATGCACGAGGTCGAACCGCGGCGGCCGCTGCACGATCGCCAGATCCGCGTCGCGGTGCCGCATCAGGGCCACCCCGAAGATCACGGCGTTGGTCGTGCCGTTCGTCGTCCCCAGCGGCAGGAGCAGCGAACCCACGTCCATGTGGCCGAAGGCCTTCCGCTGACTGATCTTCACCTGCCGCACCTCCTCGGTGAGCGTCTCCAGCGCGTAGTTCGAGTTGGGCAGGCCGGGAATCGCCCGCCCACCCACCTGGCCCTGGTGGCAGGCCAGGCAGCTCATCGTCCAGGAGCCGTCGGGGCCGACGACGTATTGCAGCGACCGCGACGGGTCGTCGGGATGCGGCGTGAGCCCGTAGCGATCCATCGCCATCCGCCGCCGCTCGGCGACGGTCGCCCGCTCGGCCCGCCCCCGGAGCGGCTCCTCCCAGGTCGTCCACAACTCGTCGAACACATCCTGGTCGAAGTCGGCCGGCAGGTAGGCCCGGGTGAGAAGGTGCTCGCGACCACGGGCCGAAGCGTCGGCCGCCGCCTCGACCGCGCCGGCGGCGCAGACCAGCAGTATCGCCGCCGCACGCGTTACCAGCGGCCACCGCCGTCGTTCGACTCCCCGCTGTTTCATGGCATACTGGCCCCGCGGACTCGATCGTCTCGCAGTATAGGCCTGTTTCGTCGCCCGTCCGCCCCGCTGTCCATGCCCGTCGCCAATCCGATCCTGATTCCCGAACTCCGCGTGATGCTCGCCGAGGGCGACGCGGCGGGCCTGCGCGAGGTGGCCGCGGAACTGCACCCGGCGACCGTGGCGGAGTTCTCCGAGGGGCTCGACGACCGCGAGCTGTGGCAGATGCTCGAGGCCCTGCCGGTGGAGCGGCAAGCCGAGATCTTCCCCTATTACTCCATGCCCCGGCAGGTCGAGCTCGTCAAGGCGGGCGACCGGGCCCACCTCGGGCCGCTCATCGAGTGGATGGCGTCCGACAACCGCGACGACCTCCTCCGCGAGCTCGCCCCGGAGCTCGTCGAGGAGATCCTGCCGCTGGTGGCCAAGGCGGAGCGGCACGACATCCGCATGCTGCTCTCCTGCCCGGAGGGTTCGGCCGGCTCGCTGATGACCACGGAATACGCGTCGCTGCCGGCCGAAGTGACCGCGGGCGAGGCGATCACGCGGCTCCGCTCCCAAGCGCCCGACAGCGAGTCGATCTACTACATCTACGTGCTCGACGCGGAGCGGCGGCTGCTGGGCTTCGTGTCGCTCCGCGACCTGATCCTTGCCCGCCCCACGGCAATGGTCGCCGACCTCATGCAACGCGATCCGATCGCCGTGCGGGTCGAGGAGCCGCGGGAGCGGGTGGTGGAGAAACTGGCCCGCTTCGACTTCATCGCCATCCCCGTGGTGGACGACCGCAACCGCCTGGTGGGGATCGTCACCCACGACGACGTCCTCGACGCCGTTCGCCAGGAGGCGACCGACGACGCCCAGCGAATCGCAGCCATCCAGCCGCTCGGCGAGAGCTACCTGGAGGCGGCGCTCGTCTCCATGACCTGGAAGCGGGGCGTGTGGCTGGCGATCCTGTTCGCCACGGCCGCCGTCACGGCCATGGTGCTCGCCAACTGGCAGTCGCCGCATGCCTGGCTCGTGGCGTTCATTCCGCTGGTCATCGCCAGCGGCGGCAACTCGGGCAACCAGTCGGCGACGCTCGTGATCACGGCCCTCTCCACGGGCGACTGCCGACTCTCCGACTGGCCGCGGATCCTGCGCAGGGAGTTCGCCTTGGGACTCCTGCTCGGCGGCCTGTTGGCGATCCCGGGATATCTCCTCGCGCTGGCCTACGCGCCCACCGCGGCGGCGGCGGCCGTGATCCCGGTGACGATCCTGGGGGTGGTGCTCATGGGCACGCTCGTGGGCTCCGCGCTGCCCCTGCTCTTCCGCTCGCTGGGGCTCGACCCGGCGCTGATGAGCAATCCCTTCGTGTCGGCGATCGTGGACATCGTGGGACTCGTGCTCTACATGTCGGTCGCGCTGGCGGTCCTCGACTGACCGGCGGTCACTCCGGGGCGGCCGCGAGCAGCTTCGCCAGGCGGGCCTCGATGGCCGGCACGTCGGCGGCGGCCGCCCCCTGCTTCAAGTCCGTGAGATAGGCGGCGTCGTCGAGCAGCGAGAAGGCTTCGATCACCGCCCCCGTCTGGGCGAGCCGATGCTTGGCCGCCGCCAGCGTCTCGCCCTTGCCGTCCCCGGCCGGCGCGGCGACGCCAGCCGCCCGCCTCAACCGCGTCAGGACCTCGTCCTTCACGACCCTGTCTTCCGGCATCGCCGGCGGCCCGACTCCGATCCGGCGCAGCAAGGGCACGAGTTCGCGGCGCACGACCTCCGGCTTGATCCGGCAGCACTCGCGGAAGGATTCTCCCTCCAGGGTGAGCACGATCTCGCCGTCGCGGACGTGTCGCGCGCGGAACTGGTTCGCCGTCTGCACCAGCCGCACCGACTCCTCGCCGCGGCCCTCGTCGTCGGCCTCCGTCTCCCAGCGGACGGTCAGACCGACCTCTCCGCTGAACGCGAACTTGAAGGAGTGGGCGTCGTGGCCGAGCGTGCATTCCCCGGCCTGGTCGCTGCTCTTGCCGCGAAAACTGAACTCCCCCCTGTGCGTGTGCCATGTACGCTGGTCACCCGACTGGCTGCTGCCGCTCCCGCCACCGCCACCCGCCAGGAGGTTGCGCTTCTCGGCCTGTTGCAACGTCCGCTGACACGCTTTCTCGACGAGTGTCGCCGCGGTCACATTCTCGAAGTACTGGGCCAAGCCGTCGTCTTGACCGTGCATGCGCATCCGCCAGGCGTTCCCCCCCGCACCAGGCGCGACCTGGTTGCGGATCGAGCCGAAGAGCTTCTCCGCCTTTTCGCGGGCCAGACCGTTGGCCACCGCGTCCTCGATCACGAGCTTCTGCATCCGCTCGACGGTGGCCTGCACTGCCTCCCGCTCGCGGGCGAACTCCGGGCCGTAGAAGGCGGATTCGAGTGCGTGAGCGTCCAACTCCAGCCGGCCGCCCTTCCAGCCGAGCACGAGGTTGTCGGCGAGGATGGCGAGCACCGGCGCCAGCGGATCCCGCGCGGGGGCCTGACCGTCCACTTCGCCGACCTCGAGATCCTCCTCCTCGACCACGGGGACCTGGGCCAAGGCCTGCGGCGGCCGGTCGGCCGCCGACCAGCAGCCGACGGTCGCCAGGAGCGAAACGGCCCGCCAGCAGAGGCGACCCGACGAGGGACGCGTGGTCATGTCGCTTCTCCTGGACGGGGGCCGCATGGCGTCCATGAGCGACGAGTATAGCAGCCGCGCCGCGGGCCCGGCGCAGTCCCGTCACCGCCCGCTCGGGAGCGTGTCGCCACGCTTCTCCACGGCGGCCCGCGTCGTGATCTCGATCGTCTCGATGCCGTCCTGCTTCCGCACCACGAACACGAGCTTGCCGTCCGGATTCGCCTTGGCGAGGATCGCCCGCAGGATCTCCTCGGCGGTCTTGTCCGTCTCGTCGAGGGCGAACGACTGGTTCTTCGTGATCCCCTCGAGCTGCAGGTCGGTGCCCAGGATCTCCATCGGCACGCCGATTTCGTCGGCGATCAGCTGGATCGACTTCTCGAGCGTGTCCTTGGCGAAGACGAGCGTCATCTTCTTCTGCAGCCTGCCGAGCGCGTCCTGGGCGGTCGCTGCCCCCGGCCGCGGGCCCGGGGCGGCGCGGCCCGGCGACTGGGCGAGGGCGAGTTCGGCCGCCAGCGCCAGGTTGTGGGTCGCGTGCCGCGGCAGATAGGCGTTGACCACGACCGCCTTGCCCTCGACGCCCGCCCGCAGGTTCGCGGCCAGCGCGCGGATCATCTGCGGCAGCCGCTTCACCACCTGGCTGCCGTAGTCCGCGGGAGCGAGGATCGCGTCATGGCCCTCCACGGCGGCGGCGACGTCGACCATGGAGGCGGCCAACGTCCGCGCCAGCCGGCTCGCGGGAGTGGCGGCCGTGGCGACCACGTCGAGCTCCGCGTAGGCGCTCGGGCCGAAGTGCACCGAAACCGCCGCCGCCCGCATCGAGTCGCCGAAGAAGGCGGCCAGCGGGTCGGCGAGACGGGCGAGCGGCCCGGCGAGGAGCCGGCGACCGTCGTGGACGAGGTACTGGGGCGAACCGAAGAGCGTCAGGTGGCGGTCGGCGTCGAGCATGCCCACGAGGGTCTCCGTCTCCTTGGGTAGCGATGCCGCCGGCCCGTCGGCCTGTGCCGAGGCCGCGATGACGATCTCCCGCAGGAGCGGCGCCGGGGCGGCGACGAGCGTCCGGCCGCCCTCCGATTCCGGCACCCAGAACGACAGCCCCGAGCCCTCGCTCATCGTCTCCCCGTCGAGATCGACCGCCGTCGTCCGTCCCCAGGCCGCGAGGCGGGCGGCCTCGTCCTTCGGCACGCGTCGGGATGGGACGAGTTGCAGGACGTAGGAGTCGAGCACGTCGCCGGCATCGCTCGCCTGCCAGCCGGCCTGCAGCAGTTCCACGTCCGCCAGTGCGCACCCGCCGAGCGCCGCGAGCCTCTCGGCGGCGGCCGCGGCGGCCGGGCCGAGCGCCTGGAGGAACAGTCTCCCCTCGTCGTCGGCCAGCGCCGCGGCCGGCCGGGCGAGGAGGACCAGTTGCACGCCCGCTGGCAGGAAGGCCAGCCGCGGCGGGCTGCCGGAAGTGGGCGAGGCCCAAGGCAAAGCCGGATCGTCGACGACGATCTGCCGTTCCACGACCGCCGCAGCGGCGGCCCGATCCTCCTCCGCGGGCGGCACGGGCAACGCGGGCGGCGGGGTCGGAGCGGGCGACGGTTCCGCGTCCACAGGGGGTGACTGCGGGTCGCTGGATCGCGACCCGGCCCCAAACCAGCCGCAGCTCGAGGCCACGAGGCCCAACATCACGAGCCCGACCGCGCCGCCGATCAGCCAGCCGCGGCCGGGGCGGCGGCCCGCGAGCCGCGCGGCCCAACCCTGGTCCGAAGCCGCACCGCCCATCGGCGCCGGCAGGCCGCCCGCGTCTGCCGCCAGTGGATCGATCCTCGCGGCGGCCACCGGCGCAGCCGGGCCGGACTCCAGCCCGCAGCAGGCGGCGATCGCGTCGGCGGCCTGGCCCGCCGACTGATAGCGGGCCGCGGGATCACGCGCCGTCATGAAGGCCACCAGCGCGGAGAGCTCGCTCGGCACCGGCGGGCCGAGGGGCGGAACCCCGGCGAACGCGGCCTGGCGGAGCGTGGCCTGCGGGTCACCGTCCCAGCAAGGTGGCCTGCCCGCCAGCAGGGCATGGAGGATGCAGCCGATCGCGTAGACGTCGGAGCGGGCGTCGCACACCGCGTCGGGAAGCAGCAGTTCCGGGGCCACGAAGGCCGACCGCCGGCCGAGGGCGGCCACCTCGGCGGCGGTCGCCACCGGCGCGCGCAGCGTCACGCGGAGCGGGTCGTCGGCGAGCGGAAACTGCAGCAGCCGCACCCGGCCGCTCCGGGCCGGCGCTCCCGGCGGCTCCGGCTCGCGCAGCAGCGCGTCGAGCGACAGCGCCCCGTGCACCGCGCCGAGGGCATGCAGTTCTGACACCGCGCGGGCAACCTGGGCCACGAGCCGGCCGGCCTCCGGCAGCGGCACCGGCCCGAGACGTTCGAGCTCGTCGGCCAGCGACGTGCCGCCCACGGTCTCGCAGACGATGAACCGGCTGCCGGCGGCCTGCTCCAGCGCCCAGGTGCGGGAGAGCGTCGGGTCGGTCGCCTGATGCGCGGCCGTCGTCCGCCGCACGATCGCGGTCCAGACGTCGAGCTCCCTGCACCGTTTGGCCGGGAGCAGGACCAGCGACATGCCCTGGCCCGATGGCTCGTGTCGCGCGGAGAAGAGCAGCGCTTCCCCGGGCCGATCGTGCCGCTCCAGGAGTCGGTATTCGCCGAGGAAGAACGGTCCCAGGTCGCCGATCGCCAGCCGCCTCGCCTGCCAGCGGGTGAGCACGCCCCGCTTCACGAGCCACAGAGCCGTCGCCTTCGCGTCGGCCGCTCCGCCGGCTGCGTCATGGGCCGCGCGGAGGCCCGCGGCGGTGTCGGCATCGACCAGCCGGCTGCGGAGGAGCAGGTTCCAGAACTCTTCACACGTGGGCGCGGGCATCGGTGGCAAACCTCGGATCCCGGCATGGTAGCGTCTGCCCGCCAAAGTCGCCGCGATCGCGTTCCTTGTGAGCCGGCCGCGGCCCCCGGTACGATTCTGCGGTCTTGCGGCCGACACGGCCCGACCCCTCCCTGCGAGGCACGACGCCATGCGCGCCAGCGAAGCCACCCGCATCTACTTCGACCGTGCCGCCGACCAACTCGACCTCTCGGAGAGCATGCGGCGGCTGCTGCTCACGGCGAAGCGGGAGGTGCAGGTGCAGATCCCCATCGAGCGCGACTCGGGCGAACTGGCCACGCTCATCGGCTACCGCGTGCAGCACAACGACGCCCGCGGGCCCATGAAGGGGGGGCTGCGGTACCATCCGCACGTCGATCTCGACGAGGTCCGGGCCCTGGCCTCGCTGATGACCTGGAAGACCGCCGTCGTGGACATCCCCTACGGTGGGGCCAAGGGGGGCGTGTCGATCGACCCGGCGAAGTGGTCGCAACACGAACTGGAGCGGGTCACCCGCCGGTTCGTGGACGCGATCCACGACCTGTTCGGGCCCGACGTGGACATCCCGGCCCCCGACATGGGCACGTCCGCCGACACCATGGCCTGGATCATGAACCAGTACGGCCGCTACCACGGCTTCGCGCCGGCCTGCGTCACGGGCAAGCCGGTCGAGTACCACGGCATCCCCGGCCGCGAGGAGGCGACGGGCCGTGGCGTCGGCGCGCTGACGCTCAAGCTCTTGAGCCGGCTCGGCCGCCGCATCCCCGGCACGCGGGTGGCGATCCAGGGTTTCGGCAACGTCGGCTCGCACACGGCGAAGTTCCTCCACGACGCGGAGTGCCGGATCGTGGCGGTCAGCGACGCCGGCGGCGGCTTCCACCGGGCCGAGGGCTTCGACGTCCTCGAACTCATCCGCCACGCCCACGCCCACGGCGGCAGGCTGGAGGGATTCTCCGGCGGCGACCGTCTGACGAACGCGGAACTGCTCGCCCTCGACTGCGACGTGCTCGTGCCCGCCGCGCTCGGCGGCGTGCTCACGGCGGCCAATGCCGGGGCCGTCAGGGCGCCGATCATCGTCGAGGGGGCCAACGCGCCGACCGAGCCCGACGCCGACGCGATCCTGGAGTCGAAGGGCATCGTCGTCCTTCCCGACATTCTCGCCAACGCCGGCGGTGTGACGGCCAGCTGGTTCGAGTGGGTGCAGAACCGGCAGCACTACCAGTGGGGCATCAACCGCGTCCGCGGCGAGCTCGACCGGATCCTGGGCGAGGCCTTCGAGCAGGTCTGGCAATTGGCTGGTTCGCGGAAGGTGCCGCTGCGGACGGCCGCCTACATGCTCGGCGTAGGTCGGGTGGCCCGGGCCACCGTCCTCGGCGGCGTGGCCTGAACGGTCAGTCGTCCTCGGTGACGGGCCGCGGCAGGCCGGCGGCGTCGAGAACGACGGCCCGCGTCTCGAGCTCCACCGGCTTGCCCTTGGCGAAGGTGAGCCGCGTCACCCAGCCCGTCCACTCCGGCGGATCGACGGGATAGTAGTCGAAGACGAAGTTGCCGAGGCTGTAGACGATCGGCGCCCCGCGGTGCACGTCCACCGTCTGCGTGACGTGCGGATGGCCGCCGATCACGGCGGCCGCACCGGCCTCGATCATCTTCCGGGCCAGGGCCCGGTCCGCATCCCGGGGCTGGGCGACGAGCTCCGGGCCCCAGTGCACGAACGGCACCACGAAATCGGCCCGCTGCCGCGCGGCGGCGATGTCGGCGAGGATCGCCGCCTCCTCGAGTGGCGCCACGCCCGGCGTCGCCTCTCCCGCGGCCGACTTCGCCGCCTGAAACCCGTTGGCGGCGAGGATCGCGACCGTGATGCCGTGCTTTTCGAGCACCAGTGGCCGGCGGGCTGCCGCCAGGTCCTTGCCACCGCCGACCTGCGGGATCCCCTCGGCCGCCAGGATCCGCAGGCACTCCACGAGGCCGTCGGGCCCGAAGTCGAGGGCGTGGTTGTTGGCGACGGAGAGCCCGGAGAAGTATCGCTTCAGGTGCTTCGGCGAGTCGGTCGCGGCCCGGAAGCTGTACTCCTTGAGCACCTGCCGCCCACCTCTCCCCAGCACGCACTCCAGGTTGCCGACGGTGAAGTCGGCGTCGAGAAGGATCTCGGCACAGGCCGCGAAGGGGTCGCGGCCCGATGCGATCGCATGGCCGGGCCCGTTGTCGAGCATGATGTCGCCCACGAACGCGACGGC